>DUZD01000034.1 GCA_013349695.1 Rhodospirillaceae bacterium | reverse complement strand
TAAATGCCGGAAGCGCCGCAAAAGCCGCGATTGCCAATGCATCCATGACATGAATGATTTTCCTGTTTCATTCCATGTTGACGGGAATTTTCCGCTGTTCACGGCAAACGGACGGAGAGCGGTTTCTAACCGCCGAGTCCCTTGAGGAGGTCCTTGATCAAATCCTCGGGCTTGATTTTCCGCGGTTCCTGAGGGGGAGGAGGCGGCGGCGTTCCCGGCGGAGGCGGTAGTTGCCGCTTGCCCGTCCCGGCCGGCCCGTCGCCGATGATTCCCTTCAAAAGGCCGCCCAGCCCTTTCTTTTGCAGCTTCTTTTGCAACTTCTCTTCCAATTTCTTTCCGAGACTGCCGGGAAGAACCAGCCCGCCGCCCGGCATTTTGCTGGTATCCAGTTTGACGTTGGGGGCGTCGAGCCGGCCGTTGATGCGGATCGGCAGGACCGTCGCCATCTGGGTCTTTTCGACAAGTATCTTGGTCAGGATGTTTTGCGACAGGCGCACTTCTCCATCGATGTCGATGAGCCACATGGGCAGGTCAACACTGCCCTTTGCGCTGCCGTCGCCGATTCCGGAAACAAGGCGCAGGTCCCCGGACCTGACGATGCCCCGGTCGACGCTGAAGCTGCCGGTGATGTTGGCCAGGCCAGAAACGGCTTTTTTGCCGCTCAGGACCCCGCCCAACCGGTTGAGTCCGGCCACCAACTCCAGGGCCCCGGCCAGGGCCGAGCCCTTGCCGTCCGCTACGGCATCGAGCCGGCGCAAGGCAAACGTGCCGTGGCCGGCAAGATTTGAAACCATCTCGACGACGCTGCCGCCCGTGGAAGTGAGCTCGACTTCCAAGGCCATCTTTCCAGTCGCCGCCCCGATGGCCGGGCCCAGGTTCATCTCTTGGACTCTTAATGCCGTCTCGATGCGTTTCCCGGGCGCCGCCCCGACGGTCGCGCTGCCGGAAAGCGCGCCGCCGAAGAGAAGGCCCCTGAGCCGGTGAACCTTCAACTGCCCGCCGCTCAGCTTGATGCCCAGATCGACGTTGTCGAGTACGTATTTGTCGAAAGAAATGGCCTCGGATTTCAAATTGGCGTCGGCTTCGAAAGCGTTGAGCACCGATAAGTCGATGGGATCGAGAGACCACCGGCCGCTGCCTGATGCGTCTTTGGCCGCGACCTTGCGTTTGGCCGCGACCTTGCGGAGAATCGAACCGGTGTCGGGAAGTGGAGGCGCTATCCAGGATGCGGGAACGACGGCGCCGCCGCCGTCAATGATCCCGGCGAGACGGCGCCAACCGGCGGGAAGCAAAGCCGTTCGCTTGGCCGGAAGGAAAAGATCAACGGCGATCTTGCCGGTGCGCAAGTCGGCGGTGATCTTGGGGCGGGAAGCGGCGAGATCGACTTGGACGGTGCCGCCGACGGCGACCGGCCCGACGGTGCCGGCAATGCCGTCGAAGATCATTTTCGCGCCGTCGCCCTTGACCGTGGCGGCGATGTCGAGGCCGCCAAGCCGACCCGCCGGTTGGTAATCCAGCCCCAGGGCCCTTATCAGCCGCGGCAGGTTCTTGTGCTTGACTGTCGCCTTCAGGTCGAGATTCGAGAGCCGGGGCAGCAGGGACACCGTGCCCACCAGTTTGGTGGTGCCGCCAGCGGCCTTCAGGTCCAAGGTGAGTTCCGGTTTAAGCAAGGATCCATCGATCCGTCCCTTCGCCGCCACCGCCCCCATTTTCTTGGCGTCAAAGGGCGGTCTGATACCGGCCAGGCGGAACAAGCGGGAAGGATCTTTGGCGCTCAGGTCGAAACGAAGATCCTTGATCTCGGGAATACCGGAAAGTCCCTGCAACGCGCCGCTGAACTTTGCCGAGGCGCCGGCCAATTTGCCGATGCTGGCTTCCCGCAGGGTGAAAGCGTTGTCGAAGAGGATAGCGTGGAAACGGACGTCCTTGATGGACGCACCTCGATAGACCAGCGTTTTTACCCGCGCCTTGAGGTTGGCGTCGAAAGTGGTGAGCAGGCTCAAGGCGGGAAAAGGTTTCGTTGCGTTTGGCTTGCCCTTTGATTTGGCTTTCGGTTTTACCGCGGCTTTGGCTTTGGCCTTGGCTTTCGCTTGCTTTCCTCCCGCCGCCGCCTTTTTTGCCGCCCCGGCGGGCGCCCCGGCGGGCGCCTCGCCTGGAGCCGCCAGATAGGCATCCATGTTCAATCGGTCGAGTGTCAAATCGGCGCCAAAGGCCAAGGGAGCGCGCAAAGCCAACGTGACCCCGCCGGTCAACCGGGAACTGTCGAATTGAAGATCCAAAGAGGTGGTTTCAATCCGCTTTGATGTCGCCGTAAATCTGCTCGCCAATGTCAGCTTGCGCAGGCGGTCGGCGGGCACGGGCGGCATCGCCGTGCCAAGCCATCTCAACATCCCGCGCGGATCATTGACGGTGACCTCCATTTCGCCCTCGAACTTCGGTTGCCCATCGGCGGCGGTGATGAATCCGAAAACGGCGATGTCGGAGCCGCCGGGAAACTGAGCGGAAAGCTGACTCAAGGTAATCTCGCCGCTGGCCAGCTCGGCGTTGGCGAGAATTCGGCGAACGAGCTGGCCCCGGGCGGTGATCGAGTCGACCGTTAGATTCAGGGAGCCGTCAATATTGGCGGGTATCTTGAACCCAGGCGCCGCTTTCCGGGCCTTGGCAATTTTTTTGGGCAGGGAGATCGACGCTTTCGGTGAAACGCCGCCGCTTTCCTTCTTTATTGCCGTCTTTGTTGCCGTCGCCGGCTTTATTCTTTTCGCGGCTGGTTTCCTTTGCGCCGGCGGCAGCGACAACCATCTGTCCAGGTTGATGCTGCTGACATTGATGCGGGCGGCAACGACGGGAATCTTGCTCAATTCCACCTTGAGGTCGCCGCTGGCGTTGATGTCGCCGAGACGAATGCCGAGGTCTGCGATCTCGGCGCCGCCGGCGGAGGCAACGACAGAACCGCTGAATTCGAAGTCCTGGGACAGAAAACCCGGCAGGGAACCGACATCGGCAATGGCCTGGATAAGACCGGCAAGCCGCTTGCCGTTGCCTTTTACCTTGCCCTTGAATTTCGGGGCGTCGGCAAGGCCGACCAGGGTCCCGGATATCCGCGCCTGGGCGTCGCTGTCGAGGGCACTTAAGCTCATGTTGAGGGGAACCGTACGCCCATGGATGATTTTGCCGACGGAAGCATCGTAACTGAAGGGGATGCCGCGGGCGACGAGGCGGCCGGAGCTATCGAACGGTCCTATCAGGGTAGCGGCGGCGATCTTGACGTTGATCCCGTCAACGATTTCGACGCCTCCGTTCCGGCTGTCCATGAAGACAAGGCTCCCGTTTTCGATAACGAAGTTGTTCAATTGTATGGGCGGCAGGCTCTCTTCGAGAGCGGTGGCGGCCGGGCCGGCGCCCGTTTTCCCGCCTGGCGCGGCGGCGGTGGGGGCGGAAACCGGACCCGAATCTTCCTCGGGGGGGGTGAAATACAGGTTGTTGCGGCCGTCTGCGAAAATCTCAAGTTCGATCACGGGATCGACCATTTTCACCGTTTCCACCTGGATACGGCCGCCCAACAGCGGTCCCAAGGCGACGCTGATTTCGAGCGATCCGAGGCGCACCATATGGGGCGCCGTGGCGCCCTCGAGGTTGGCCAGCCGCACGTCCTTGGCGACCAACGTCGGCGACGGCAAGACGGCGATCCGGATATCGCCGCCAATGACCAAATCGCGGCCGGTGGCCGCTTTGGCCTGGGCCGCGATCACATCCTTGTAATCGCTCCAATCGATGAAGCCGGGAACGACCACAACGGCGGCAACGAGCACAATGATAAGTCCGACAAACCCAAACAGAATTTTTTTCAAGGCTTGAACTTTGCGACCGGCCTATTGAAACGAATTGTTCCTGGGGCCCTTGCCGCCGGAACGGCGGCGCCCTTTCCGAAATGATATTAGAGATAGAATTGGCGCGGATCAAACCATGATGATTTTTATATCAAGCAAAGACCCGGCCGAAACGGTTGCTGGTGAAGTCGTTGAAATCGGTTTCTTCCTGGCGCACGAAACCCGCCGCCGGCAACCGGCCCTGGCGATGCAAATCGACGAGGGCGCAAACCCCGGCCGATGTCGTTGTCTGAATGGCGCTGCGTCCCGTTCCCTCGGCGTCGCCGTAGATCTTCTTGACGTAACTCTCCTGGGTCAACAAACCGTCCCTGATCCCGGTTACGGTGACGAAGACCAGGACCACGTCCTGGCGGGTGATGGGGATTCCCCTTTCGATCACCTCCTTGAAGGTTTCGCGGTATTCACAAAATTTGAGATCGCGGACCAGCATCTGGACCATGTCCCGATGGCCAGGATAGCGCACCGTTTTGTAGTTCAGGTTGCGTACCCGCCCGACCAATGTTTCGCACAGGCTGCCGATTCCGCCCGACGTGCTGAAGGCTTCGTAATGCACCCCGTCGAGCGAGAAGTGCTCCAATCCCTCCAGCGGTAGCAATTCGCGCCGCTCGCCGTCGTGGATGGCCTCGCAGGGGTTGCAGTATTCATTGATCAGGCCATCGGTGCTCCAGGTCAGATTGTACTGCAAGGCGTTGTCGGGAAACTGTGGCAAAGCGCCGACGCGGAGCCGCACGTCGTGAACTTCGTCGAAATTTTTCACCAAATGGTTGGCGGCAATGGAGATGAAGCCCGGAGCCAGACCACATTGGGAAACGAAAACGGTCTTTGCCTTTTTGGCCAAGGCCAGCACTTGCCGCGCGCATTTTACGTCCTCGGTGAGGTCGAAATAATGGACGCCGCCCTCTTTCGCCGCCACCGCCACTCCCTGGTTGAGAAAGAACGGCAGGGCGCTGATCACCACTTCCGCCTGGCCGAGCGCCCGGCGGAGAGCATCGCCATCCGTCACGTCGACTCTTTTCTGTTCGACCTTTCCTGGCGAGCGCGCCTCCAAGGCGTGGGCGTCGCTGTCGGCGAGGGTGATGTCGTAGTCGCCGGTTGCCGCCAAATCCTCGGCGATGCTGACGCCGATCTTGCCGGCGCCGAGAACCAGAACCGCGGTCATCTACGGGCCTCCATTCCTTGACGATCAAGATAATGACGGTGGCGGTAGCCGTCGGCAAGGGAACGGTGCGCCCGGACGGTTATGTCAATTCCACGGGCATTGGCCCGCCGGTCGCCCAGTCGAGCAGCTCGACGGTATGGACGACGGGGATCTTGGCGATGCCGGCGATCTGCACCAAGCAGCCGATGTTACCGGTGGCGATGACCTCGGCGCCGGTATCCTCAAGGTTGACGGCATTGCGGTTGCCAAGCCGGGAAGCGAGATCGGGCTGCATGAGGTTGTAAGTGCCGGCGGAACCGCAGCAGAGATGCTCTTCCGCCGCCTCCAGCACTTCGAAGCCGGCGCCGGCGAGCAGCCGTTTCGGCTCGCCCAGAATTTGTTGGCCGTGCTGAAGGGAGCAAGGCGATTGATAGGTGACGGCGGGCCGCGCCTCCCCGGTCACGCCGTTGAGGCCCAAGCCGGCCATGACTTCGCTCACGTCCTTGGCCAGCGAGGCGATGCGCGCCGCCCGTTCGCCCCAGTCCCGATCGTCGGCCAGCATGTGCCCGTAGTCCTTGACCATGGTGCCGCAACCGGAGGCATTGACGACGACGGCGTCGAGACCGCCGGCGTCGGCGGCTCGCTCCCAGGCGGCGATGTTGGCCCGCGCCGCCGCCAGCGCGGCTCTTTCCTTGCCCAGATGATGGACGAAAGCGCCGCAGCAGCCGGCCCCTTTCGCCACCACGACCTCGCAGCCGTGGCGGGTCAGCAGGCGCACCGTTGCCTCGTTGATCGCCGGGCGCAGCACCTGCTGGACGCAGCCGGTGAGCAAGGCCACCCGTTTGCGGCGGGTTGCCTCGGCCGGAAAAACTTGCGGACGCTCGACGCCGGCGGGACCGGAAACGGATGCCGGCGAGATGCCGATGATGCCTTTGAGCCTGCCCGGAAAAAATCCCGCCAAAGGACGGGCGAGGTGGGCGCCGATCAGGGCCAGGCGGAAAATAGCCGGGTTGGGAAGGACCAAGGCCAGAAACGAGCGCAAAATCCGTTCCGTAAGCGGTCGGGAGAGGGTTTTCTCGACATGGACGCGGGCGCCGTCGATCAGGTGCATGTAGTCGACGCCCGACGGACAGGCGGTCATGCAGGACAGGCAGGAAAGGCAGCGGTCCAGGTGTTTCGCCACCGCCGCCGCCACCGGCTTGTCGTTTTCCAGCATGTTCTTGATCAGGTAGATGCGCCCGCGCGGGCTGTCCAACTCGTCGCCGAGAAGGATATAGGTCGGGCAGGTGGAGATGCAGAATCCGCAGTGAACGCATTTGCGGAAGATGTCGTTGGCTTCCTTGAGGTGGGGATCGGCCAGCTGGGCGGTGGAGAAATGGGTCCGCATGTCCGACTCTTTAGAGCCCCTCGTACATGCGGCCGGGATTGAGAACGCCCTTGGGATCGAAGGCGTCCTTGATCCGTGCCGTCAGCGCCGCCAGCGCCGCCGGTTGCGGCTGGAGGACGGGAACCGATGCGCGCACCTCGTCCGAGGCTCGGACCAGGGTGGCGTGGCCGCCGCTGGCTTTCAGAGCCCCGCGCACGGCCTTGTAGCCGGCGTCGGCGAGAGGCGCCATGGCCAGCCACAACAGCCCGCCGCCCCAGTCGTAATAAACCCGACCGTCGATGGCGTCCAAGATCTCCGCCGCCGTCTCGGCGCCGGCGGCGGGCGGCACCGACAGCCGCCACACTTGGCTTTGCCCGTCGCCGGCGAAGAAGACGGCGTCGCGCACTTGCCGCCACAAGGCCATGGAATCGCCGCTTGACAGCTGCCCCATCTCGCCGAACTCTTCGAGCAAGCCGCGCAAAGTCCGGCAACGCGCGTCAACGGAAGGAGCCGGTCCCTCGACACGGATCGCCGTCACCGCCCCACCGGCCCGAGAGACGCGATCGACGCCGCAACCCGCCGCCACCGCCGCCGGCAAATGCGCCGCTCCGGAGACCTCGCAAGCACTTTGTAGCGCCTTGTTCATGGCCTGGATGGCGGCGCCGTCACCGGCGCCGATGACGAGCACCGTCCGCAGCTTTTGCGGAGCCGGCAGCACCTTGAAGGTGATCTCGGTCAGAACGCCCAAGGTGCCGAAGGAGCCGGTGATCAATTTGCTCAGATCGAAGCCGGTGACGTTCTTGACGACCCGGCCGCCCGACTTGAAGACCTCGCCGCGGCCGCTGACCGCCTGGAAGCCGAGAAGGTGGTCGCGTGCGGCGCCGGCATGCGGGCGCCGCGGCCCGGACAGATTGCAGGCGATGACGCCGCCGATGGTGCCGGCTCCGCCGCCACCGCCATAAAGGGCGCTCAGATTCATCGGCTCGAAAGCGAGCTGCTGAGAGTGTTCGGCCAAAGCCGCCTCGATCTCCGAGAGTGGTGTCGCCGCCGCCGCGCCCATGACCAGTTCCTCCGGTTCGTAAAGGCCGATGCCGGAGAGCGCCGAGAGGTCGAGGGCTTGGGACGCCTGGCAAGGCCGCCCATAGGGGCGCTTGGAACCGGAACCCAAGACCTCGAAAGAAGCGTTGCCGGACACCGCCCATTGGACGGCCTCGATGACCTGCTCGGCGGAATTCGGTCCGAGAGATTCGCTCATGACCTTCCAACGATCGCCATTCCGGTCATTCAGAACCTCGGTATGTCGGGAAAGCGCAGCTGCCCCCGGCTGACGTGCAGGCGGCCCAGTTCGACGCAACGATGCAGGGTCGGATAGACCTTTCCGGGGTTGAGCAGACCGTCCGGATCGAAAGCGCATTTGACCCGCTGCTGTTGTTTCATGTCGTCTTCGCTGAACATTTCCCCCATCAGGTCGCGCTTTTCAACGCCGACTCCGTGCTCGCCGGTCAAAACCCCGCCCACTTCGACGCATAGTCTTAAGATGTCGGCACCGAAGTCCTCGGCCTTTTCCAGCTCGCCGGGAACATTGGCGTCATAAAGAATCAACGGATGCAAGTTGCCGTCGCCGGCGTGAAAGACATTGGCGAGACGCAGCCCGTACCGGTCCGACATCTCCGCCGTACGGTTCAGAACCTCGGGCAGGCGGTGGCGGGGAATGGTGCCGTCCATGCAGTAATAGTCCGGCGTTATCCGTCCGATCGCCGGAAAGGCGGCCTTGCGGCCGGCCCAGAATTTCTGGCGTTCGTTTTCGTCCCAGCTGACCCGGACGCCGAGCGCGCCGACGTCGCCGGCGATGGCTTCGATGCGTTCGATCAGATAGGTCACTTCCGCCTCGGGGCCGTCCAATTCGACGATCAGCAACGCTTCCACGTCCAGGGGATAGCCGGCATGGATGAAATCCTCCGCCGCGTGAATGGCCGGTTTGTCCATCATTTCCATGGCGGCGGGGATGATTCCCGAGCCGATGACGGCGGCGACGCAATCCCCGGCCGCCTGGTTGGAGGAAAAGCCCAAAAGCACCGCCCGCGCCGTTTGCGGTTCCTTGAGAATGCGGACGGTGACCTCGGTAATGACCGCCAAAAGGCCCTCGGAGCCGGTGATCAGGCCGAGAAGATCGTAGCCGCCGCCGTCCAGGTGCTTGCCGCCCAAGCGGATGACCTCGCCGTTGATCAGCACCATTTCGAGTCCCAGCAGGTTGTTGGTGGTCAGCCCGTATTTCAGGCAGTGCACCCCGCCGGCGTTTTCGGCGACGTTGCCGCCGATGGAGCAAGCGATCTGGCTCGACGGGTCGGGGGCGTAGTAGAAGCCCTTGTCGGCGACGGCGGCGGTGATGGCGAGATTGGTGACGCCGGGCTGCGCGACCACCGCGCGGTTGCCGAAATCCACCTCGATGATGCGGTTGAATTTGCTCAAACCGAGCGTCACCGCGTCGGCCAAGGGCAGCGCCCCGCCCGACAGCGAGGTGCCGGCGCCGCGCGGCACCACCTTGACGCCGTTCAGGTGACAGAAGTCGAGGATGCGCGAAACCTGTTCGGTGGTTTCGGGCAGGACGACGAGCAGCGGCAGCTGTCGATAGGCGGTCAGGCCGTCGCATTCGTAGGCGCCAAGCTCATCGTCGTCGAAGATGACGCCTTCACCGGCAACGATGGCGCCGAGAGCGGCGATGATTTCAGACCGGCGGGAGATCACCCCGGCGTCTGGTTCCGGCATTCGCATCCTTGCGGCCTCGGCGGAATGGTTGCCGGTATTATGTAAGCGATAATGAAGCCGGCCAAAAGGAAAACCGCTCTACTTTAATAAATTAGAGCAAACTCTCCTGATTGTTGGATCGCCTTTGGCGATTCCAATCAATCTGGATTTGCTCTAGGTGCGCGGTCGCGGGAACCAAGGACGCCGGAAGAAAAACGCTAAAAGGATCAGCCCTGCCTCGCCTTGAAACGCGGGTTGCGTTTATTGGTCACGTAAACGCGGCGGCGGCGGCGGACGATACGGCAATTTCTGTCACGCAGTTTCGCCGACTTCAGGGAGTTTTTTACCTTCATGAGCCCAATCCCGATTTGCCGACCAAGGCCGGGTGGCCGAGGAGCGGAAAGTTAGGGGCTCGGCGGCGGTCTGTCAATATCCGGAAGGCGGGCCGCCGAGCGCAATGGCGAAATGACGAGCGGCTTTCCGTTTTCCATACAAAAGAGTTCATATTAAAAGGAATTGGGGAAAACGGTGATATCGTCCAACCTCGACAATCGTTGCCGCGCCGTGAACGGATTGTGACGACAGCGCCCGGAACATGGATTGTAGCTCGCAACATTCGTCAAGGCATCGATGATCGGGAGCGCCTTTGCCATTTGGCAAGGCGTCAACAAAAACGATGAATGGACGCCGACTGAACGAGGCCAATAGCCCGGCGACGATCGGCCGCCGCTTGGCGCCGATCCCAGTGCTGTTCCGGAAGTCGACGGAGCAGAACCAAAAGCTCGATCAGCGCCCTGATGTCGAGGAACTCGGCAAAGAGGAGGAGGAAAAGTTCTACTGCGCCAGTTGCGGCCATTTGATCACCACGGGACGGTGGCTGATCAGTGTGGACGGCGGCCACGAACATACGTTTTTCAATCCCGCTGGAATAATCTTCGACATCCGTTGCTTCAAGGAAGCCCCCGGAGCGGTGGCGGCGGGAAAATCGACCGATGAGTTCACTTGGTTCCAGGGCTACAGCTGGCAAGCGGCCCTATGCCGCGGCTGCGGCGCCCAGCTGGGGTGGCAATTCACCGGCGACGACGCGCCGCCGGTATTTTTCGGGCTGATCCGGGACCGGCTGACCACGCAAGCGCCCGAATAGAGCATGTCTTAGTTGATAAGAATCAGCGCCGGCCAATCTTGAAATGCTCTAGGAGCGGCCCATGAGAGCGGCCGTCGTTTCAAGTCAAATGTTTCGAAATCGTCGCCAGGAAACCGGTCACGGAAATAGGCTTGGCGATGTAATCATCGCAGCCAGCTTCAAGGAATTTTTGCTCATCGCCTGTCAAGGCGAAGGCCGTCACCGCGATGACCGGGATCTGTTTCAGTTCGTCGTCTGCTTTCAGCATCTGGGTGAGTTCAAGCCCGGAGATTCCAGGCAACTGAATGTCCATGACAATGAGGTCGGGACGATGCTCTTTGACCAGCGCCATGACATCGCCGCCGTCAATCGACTGAAGGGTCTCATAGCCACTGGCTTGCAGCAGGTCATTCATCATCTTCATGTGGAGGGTATTGTCTTCGACGATGAGGACGGTCTTCGGCATCTTCGCCTCGTCAATCAGACTTCAACGGTTCGTTCAGGCGGGAAACGCAATGTGACCGTCATTCCCCAGAGATAAACTCAATATACGTCAAAACCTTACCACATGTTCCACCCAGAGGTGAAAATTTCTCCAGCGGCCATCCGAGATACGGAATCTACCCCATTCCCCGCTTGACACCGTACTATTATACGGAGCGTAGGGTGGCGGGATGGAGCAATGCCATGAAGATGATGACCATCGGCAAGGCGGCGGGCAAGGCCGGCGTCGGCGTGGAGACGGTCCGCTTCTACGAAAGACAGGGCCTGATCGAGCAGCCGCCAAAACCTATCAACGGCGGCTACCGCGACTATCCGGAGGAAACGGTGCGGCGCATCCGGTTTATCCGCCAGGCGCGGGAACTCGGTTTCTCGCTCCGCGAAACCGCCGAATTGCTTTCGCTTAACGCCGACCCCTCGACGGATTGCGCCGACGTGCGCGAGCGCGCCCAAGGCAAGCTCCTGGAGGTCGAGCGGAAGGCCGCCCAGCTCGACCGCATGCGCCTAGCCCTCGAGCGGCTGATCGCCGCTTGCCCAGGGCAGGGCGCGCTCAAGGCCTGCTCGATCATCGAGGCGCTGAAAGGCGGCGAGGGCGTTGCGGTGAAGCCAACTCAGGATAAGGAGACAACCCCATGACCGCGCCACGCAAGATCGAAATTTTCAACGCCGGCTGCCCGCTATGCGAGGAGCTGATCCGGCGCGTCAACGACATCGCCTGCCCGTCCTGCGCGGTTTCCGTGCTCGACATGAATGCGCCGGCAGTGGCCGAACGCGCCAAGGCCCTGGGCGTCCGGTCGCTGCCGGCGGTGGCCATCGACGGCAAGCTTGCCGATTGTTGTTCCGGCCGGGGCCCCGACGAAGCCGTTCTCAGGGCCGCCGGGCTCGGTCAAGCACCGGCCTGAATGCATCTCTTGCCCAGTTGCCACGCGATCTCGGCGCGCGCCTAAGATGCCTGCAAGCCAGGCGGCGAGGCTGTCGGAGGTCACGTCCCAGGTTTTGGTACGTCCTCCCGTCCGCCGGCCATGCGCGTCGGCCGCTACGCCGCTCGCCGCCTTCAGCCGCCGGTTCTCGACCAATGCCAATGATCGGTGAACCTGAAGAAGTTCGCCAGCTGGGCGTGGCCGTGCTCGGTCAGCACCGATTCCGGGTGAGACTGCAAGCCAAAAACCGGATGACGGCGATGGGCGACGGCCATGATCTCCCCGTTCTCGCTGGTGGCGGTGACATCGAGTTCGCTCTCCGCCGGCAGTTCGACGATCAGCGAGTGGTAACGGGCGGCCCGCAAAGGATTAGGCAACCCCTCGAACAGGTGTTGACCGTTATGGTGAATCAGCGACGTCTTTCCGTGAACCGGCCTTTGCGCGCGCTTTATCTCTCCTCCGTAGACCTGACCAATGCATTGATGACCCAGACAGACGCCGAGGATGGGTGTCCGGGGCCCGAGGCGGCGGACCACGTCAAGGGAAATCCCCGCTTCATTGGGCGTGCACGGCCCCGGCGAGATGATGATGGCCTCCGGATCAAAAACTGAAATTTCCTCCACCGTGATGGCGTCGTTGCGCGCCACGCGGCGTTGCCGTCCCAGTTCGCCGACATAACGGGCAAGATTGTGGACAAACGAATCGTAGTTGTCGATGAGGAGAATCATACCATCTTGTCCGACGCGGGCGTTTCGAAACAGGCGAACAGCGCCTTGGCCTTGTCAAGCATCTCCTCATACTCGAGGGCCGGATCGGAGTCGGCGACGATGCCGCCGCCGGCCTGGAACACGGCGGTTTGGTTCTTGAACGCCAGGGTGCGAATGGCAATGTTGGTGTCCATCGCGCCGTCGAAGCCGATGTAGCCGATGCACCCGCAGTAAGGGCCGCGCCGCGTCGGCTCGAGCTCGGCGATGATCTCCATCGCCCGCACCTTCGGCGCGCCGGTGATCGACCCACCGGGGAAGGCGGCGCGCAAAAGATCGACGGCGGTCATGCCGGGCCTCAGGCGTCCCGTGACCGTCGACACCAGGTGATGCACGGTTGCATAGCTTTCGAGGACGCAAAGCTCGGGGACGTGGACACTGTGGTCGCGGCAGACGCGGGACAGATCGTTGCGCAGGAGGTCGACGATCATGACGTTTTCGCTGCGGTCCTTGGGGCTCTCGCGCAGCACCTCCGCCAACGCGGCATCTTCGGCCGGCATCATGCCACGGGGCCGCGTGCCTTTGATCGGGCGCGTTTCGACCATATCCCCGCGCACCCGCAGGAACCGCTCGGGTGAGCTGGAAGCGAGAACCACATCGCCGAAATTGAGGTAGGCCGCGAACGGCGCCGGGTTGACGGCTCGAAGCCTTTGATAGAGCGCGAAGGAATCGAAATGCTTCGGAAGGTGGGTGTGGAAACGTTGCGACAGGTTGGCCTGAAATATGTCGCCGGCCCGGATGTAGTCGATGATCTTGGCGACTCCCGCCTGGTAAGCGTCGCGGGTAAAGTTCGATTGCCAGGAAACCGGAAATCCAATCGCCGCCGGAGGCCGCGGCGAAGCGGTGTTTTCAAGCTTCGCCCTGAACGCGCCCGCCCGCTCGGCGGCGTGGGCCGCGCGGTTGCCGTTGTCCGTTTGCGTCTGCCCGGTGGAGATGATCCATGCGCGCCGTTCCCAAAGATCGAAGGCGGCCACGACGTCGTAAAACCCGAGCGCCATGTCCGGAAACGCCAGCTCGCCGTTCTCGGGCGGCGGCGCCGGCAATTTTTCCAAATGATGACAAAGATCGTAACCGAAATATCCTGCCACCCCGCCCTGAAAAGGGGGAACGTTCCGGCGGCCCCGCTGACGGTAGCGGGCCAGTTCGTCGCGAAGGACCAGGAAAGGGTCGCCCCTGAAACATCGCTCGCCCAGACGGATTTCGCCATCCTTGGCGACAAGCGTCAGGAAGGGATCGGCGGCGACGAAGGCATAGCGCCCGTGCCGCGGGTCCTGAAGCGCCGAGTCGAAAAGCAGGGCGAAGGGTTCCGCCGCAACCCGCGCAAACGCGGCCACGGGATCCAGATAACCATATTCCTCGACGTGTATCGGTCCGGCCATGGCAATTCCGCATGTAACCGCCGGGATAATAAAACCAAACCCTTGGTCGGGCCAGACGGAGACCCGGCTTGTGGATCATCCTATTTGCGGCGGCGAGGGATACAGGGGAAGCGCCATTGACCCCAACGGATCCGTTAGCCGTCTTCGCGTTCCAACCCGGTCAAGCCCCCTCGCCTCGCTCAAACCCGGTGGCTGTCATGAATGGAGTTGCCCCGGTAATCGGTGAAGAACCTACTTCTTTGGGAGGCCTGAAAGAGGCCGCTTTTCCGGGCCGGCCTAAATACCCAAGGCCTCCGGCGGCCGTCGCCGCATTGGCATGTCCGTTTCGGACACTATGCGGCTACGGCTTCTTGGGCCGCCACTCCCGCGCCAACCGTTTCGCCTCGGTGATCTGGGCGGCGGTCATTTTCTCGGCAACGAGGTCTCGGCCCTTTCTGGCCGCTTCCTCACCTTTCGCGACCGCCAGGCTGAGCCACATATGAGCTTGCACGTAGTCCTGGGTGACGCCCTGGCCTTTCGCGTACATGACGCCGAGGTTGTACTGGGACGAGGCGTGGCCCTTCAAGGCGGCCTTCCGGGACACGCCGAAGAGCGCCGCCGCAAGAAATTTTATCATGATGCAACTCCCCATACGCGGGAATGGTTCCCGACGCGTCCGCCGTTGGCGATGGCGACACGGTAGGTGTAACGGCCGGGATAAGTCACGTCGAAGCCAAGGGTTCGATAAAAACGAACAGCTTGCTCCATGCCGTGAGTGGCCAGGGTGATAGCACTTATGGATTCAATCATCGGTTTTTCCAGATCGGTTGATGTAGGTGGGCAGGACCTTCTCCACCGCGGTCGGGCTAATCCCTAGGTCCTCGAGCCCCAGCGCCCCCGCCCCGACCACGTTGTCCCGCTTCATCAACGTGACCACGTCGGCGGTCAAGGGCGGGCTGGGAAGGACCGAGAGCGCCGCCGCCGCGGCCTCCCAGACGGCAAAGGGAACCGGGACCAGGAGCCGTTTCCTCCCCACTTCGCGGAGTATCAGCTCCAGCAGTTCCTTGTAGGCATAGACCCGGGGACCGCCCAGCTCGAACGTTTTGCCCCTGGTCCCCGAATTGGCGAGGACCCGGGCCGAAGCGTCGGCCACGTCGCCCACGAACACGGGCTGGAGCCTCGTATCGCCCCGGCCGAACAGCGCCAGGGCCGGGGCCAGCCGAACGAGCCGTATCAATCTGTTGAGGAACTTGTCCTCGGACCCGAAGAGTACGCTCGGACGCAGGATGGTAGCGCCTTCGAAGGCCTCCCGAACCAGCGCCTCGCCGATGCCGCGGGCGCGAACGTAAGGGGACGCCGAGGCTGGATCGGCACCGATGCCCGAGATGTGGACCAGCCGTCCAACCCCCGCCTTAAACGCCTGGTGGGCGACATGGCGGGCGCCCTCGCCGTGGACCGCGTCGAAGCTGGCGCCGCGCTTTTCCACGTAGTGGCCGACGGTGTTGACCGCCGCCGCCGATCCCTCGACCGCGCGGGCGACGGTAGCCTCGTTCCAGACGTCGGCGGCCACGGCCTCGATCCGCCCGCCGGGCGCGAACGTTTCGAGAAACGACGCCCGCTCGGGCCGGCGGACGGCGACGCGCACATGGGTCCCGTCGGCGGCCAGGCGCTTGACGATCTGGCGGCCAAGGAACCCGGATCCCCCGAACACTGTGACGCAGCCCTTGATCATGCGCTATTACTCCTCGGGACAAAACCATAAATCCGGCGCACCCCGTTTGGAGAGTTGATGTCCGCTTTACCCCTTCGAAGCAAGCTTCAAACCACCCCTCGATTATGACTGTTATCGGGCGGATAGCAGACATAAAAAATCGGAACAGGTCCGGATGTTTTCAGCATGACGGATAATCGGGACTAGAGGTAGACGAAAAAGGCGTGACGATAGGCAGTGGCATTTAAAGCCCGTACAGCAGCATCACGGCGCGAGACACCCCCGGTCAAGCCTGTTTTCGACGGCGAAAAGCAGGCCAAACTGACCGCCTTGGCCTGCTCCAAGCCACCGAAAGGACGCTGCAAATGGACGTTGCGGCTTCTGGCG
>DUZD01000033.1 GCA_013349695.1 Rhodospirillaceae bacterium | reverse complement strand
AACTGGGCCTGATGATAGCCGAAGATGGCGCCTTGAGTGGCGCCCCCCGTCGGCGGCGGGCGATTCCATTGGTTGCAAATGTTACTGAATTTAAATCCCCAAGCAATTGGGGAATCCGCTAAACGGGGTAGCGTTTTTCCCGTCAATAGCTAGGGTTAACACCAAAGAAATCTAGGGTTTTCCCGAGTGAGAGCTTGGGCTCGCGGAGGGGGGGGCAGGACCTGCCAGTCGACCTCGGGGGCCGACAAGGAGGCCATGGACGAGCTGTTCGAACAGACCCGCGGCGTTTATGTCAACGAATCGTTCCATAAATTCCGCAATAAGTTCACCAAGCAGATCGCCTTCAATGTCATTCCCCGCATCGACGACTTCATGGGCGACGGCGCGACCAGGGAGAAATGGAAAACGGTCGCGGAAACCAGGAATAACCTCGACCCCGACCTCCAGGTGACGGCGACCTGCGCGCGGGTTCCGGTTTTCATCGGCCACGCCGAGGCGGTGAGCACGGCCTCAACCTCTGGGTGGTGGCCGACAACCTGCGCAAGGGGGCGGCGCTGAACACCTTGCGGATCGCCGAGGAGTTGATCAGGTCGTATATGAGAAGGGCGGCCTGACCGCCTTCACCGGCAGTCCAATTTTTCGAATGAGTCTAGTGGCCCGCTTCAGGACGCGTCGGCGGCACCGGTGTTGCCGCCGCCGCCGGATTTCGTCTCGATGGACGTCGACTCGGCCTCTTCGGGGGTGGGGTTGATCAAGACGTTGATCTCGTCCTGAGTCATTTTCTTTTTCTTTTTCTTTTTCTTCATCTCCTGGCGACGCTCGTCTCTAGCAGGATCAGATGACTTGCGCCTGCGGTCGGGACCGAAAAAGCCTTCGAGGCGGACGAACGGGCGGGGTCTTTCGATGAGCGCTTCAATCCGCTCGAAAAGGGTGTTCGCCGAGATCGGCTTGACCACGAACTCGTTGACGCCGGCATCTCTCGCTTCAATGATGCGACGCATTTCCGAATAGCCGGTCAACATGATGATGGGCAGGAAGGGATTGGGACTGTCATCGCTCCTGCGCACCGTCTTGACGAACTCGATTCCGTTAACGGGTTGCATCTCCCAATCGACGATGGCGATGTCCGCCTGGTAGTCTTGCAATTCCTTGAGCCCGTCGGCGCCATTTGAGGCCATTCTCACCTCACCGGCGCCCAACGCTTTCAGCGCCTGAAAGAGGACCGCCCGCATGAAGGCGTTGTCCTCGACAATAAGGAACTTAACCTTTTCCAAGTATTGGCTCTCCATGACCTTTTAAATCCATCCAATCAAATAGTCACAATGTGATATAAAATACCCAGTTGAGTAGCCTTAAATGGCCGTCACGTGTTGTCGATGATGCAAATCTTAAACCGTTTCTTAGAATTGATTTAATATTTTATTTGACCGCCCGTTCTTGAACTATCCTTTCCTTTCCATTTCTCCGGAAACGGACGGATTCTTATCCCTGCACCCAGGGCAGACCGTCAATTTTCCAGCCGTTAATCGTGCCCCGGTGCTTGCTTGAATCCGGATCGCCCTCGAAACCGTGGCTGACATTGTAACATTTCGCCAAGCCATGGGCGGTCATGGCAATGGCGGCCGCCTTCGAACGCACTCCCGAGCGGCAAATGAACAATAAAGGCGCGTCTTTCCCGACGCCGCCGGCCGCCAGCTGTTCGCAAAAATCCGGGTTGACCCGCATGGATGGAGAATGCTGCCATTCGACGAAAAGGGGCCGTTTTTTCAAGCTGCTCAAATCGGCGGTTCCGACATAAGCCCATTCCCCCTGAGTGCGCACGTCGATCAGCACCGCCGAGGGGTCCCCGGAGAGTATATCCCACGCCTGTCGCGGTGTCACTTCGCCGGCATAGGCGTTCCCAGACACGTCATCCGACATTTCGGAACTCCTTTTTCCGCTCCCAGTTTCCATTAAACAGTGAGTTTGCAAGGATCGCACCGACATATATTAAAACAATCGTCAAATTTACGATATGATTTACCCCCTTCACGGACATCAGCATAGCGAGACCCATGACCGATCTCAAACTTGCCCATGGACTGGGCTTCGCGGACCTTTATGGCAGTGACGGCCTGGACCGGATCGATGGATTGTTTGTCGATCGTTTGGGCGAAGCCGGCGACCACCTGAAAGAACGGCTGACGGCGGCCCGCAAGGCGCCGGCCGAGCTTGGGGCCAAGGATGAATCCGACCTGCTCTTGGCGCTGGCGCCGCATATCGAGGATTTTCTCGGCACCTTGTTCGGCATCGGCGGCGAGCTTCGCCAACTCGCCGGCCGCCACGGCGAACTGGCCAACCTTTATGCCTGCAAACGCCTGTTCGTGCAGCGGCGCGCCGTCAAGACCTATAACGCGGAGCAGGCGGAAAGTTTCGACGCCGTGGCGCTGGCGGCCGAATTGGCCGGGCTCATGGACGGCGATTTCACTCAGCTTCAGTTTGCCGATCATGTCATGGCCTGGCTTGACGACGAAGAGGCCCACGCCGAGGCCATCGACTTGGCGGCCAGATACGCCGCCTGGGCGGCGCAGACGGCGGCGGGGCGGAAGCTCCACCTGGGCGATGTACTGTTTTCCCGGCCGGGGAAAACCGATTTCCTGGGCTTGGTCCGGACCGAAACGGTGGAAGAAAACGGCATCGCCAAAATGCAAACGCCCGAGGGCTGTCATTATCACCGCGACGGCTTCGCCCTGACTGACCACGGCAGCGATCTTACCGGCGCCCTGGACGAGGCCAATTACTGCGTGATCTGCCACCACCGGGGCAAGGATTCCTGCGCCAAGGGGATCATCGACAGGAAGACCGGCACATTCGGCAAAAACCCCTTGGGAGCGGTCCTCGCCGGCTGTCCGCTGGAGATGAAAATCTCCGAAAAGAACCAGGCGAAGATGGACGGTCTCGCCACCGCCGCCCTGGCCCTGGCCATGGTCGACAATCCCTTGCTCGCCGCCACCGGCCATCGCATCTGCAACGACTGCATGTTGGCCTGCATCTATCAAAAACAGGATCCGGTGAACATTCCCCAGGTGGAAACGCGGATACTGAAGGACGTCTTGGCCCTGCCCTGGGGGTTTGAAATCTACAGCCTGCTGAGCCGGTGGAATCCCTTGAACATCAGGCGTCCCTTGCCGCTGGCGGCGAGCGGATACAAGGTTCTCATCGTCGGGCTGGGACCGGCAGGATTCAACCTGGCTCATCATTTGATCAATGAGGGCCATGCCGTCGTCGCCGTCGATGGTCTCAAGATCGAACCTTTGCGGCCGGCCCTATCCGGCGTCACCGAAAGCGGCGGGCGGACGGCGTTCCAGCCCATTCGCGATATCGGTCTGCTCCATGAATCCCTTGATGGCCGCGTCATGGACGGCTTCGGCGGCGTCGCCGAATACGGCATTACCGTGCGCTGGGATAAAAACTTTCTGCGGGTCATTCGGCTGCTCCTGGAGCGGCGCCAACGGTTCGCCATGCTGGGAGGGGTGCGTTTCGGCAGCGCCATTTTCGACGATTCGGCCTTCGAGATGGGTTTTGATCACATCGCCCTTTGCCTCGGCGCCGGGCGACCGACGTACCTGTCCGTTGCCAACGGTCTGGCCCGCGGCGTCCGCCAGGCTTCGGACTTCCTGATGGCGTTGCAGCTCACCGGCGCGGCGAAGATGAGCTCGGTCGCCAACCTGCAAATCCGCCTGCCGGTGGTGGTCATCGGCGGCGGCCTCACCGCCATCGACACGGCGACCGAGGCGCTGGCCTATTACGTGCGGCAAGTGGAAAAATTCCTCGCCCGATACGAAACCCTGACGGCCGAGCTGGGCGAGGAAAGCGTGCGCGTCAGCTGGACCGAGGAGGAAAAGGGAATCGCCGACGCATTCCTGTCACACGCCGGCGCCATCCGCGGCGAACGGAAGGCGGCGGCGAAGGCAGACCGCGAGCCCCGCTTCGGCGATCTGCTCGACCAGTGGGGCGGCGCGACCATCGCCTACCGCCGCCGCATGATCGACGCCCCGAGCTACACCTTGAACCATGATGAAATCGTCAAGGCCCTGGAGCAGGGCGTGCGGTTCGCCGAATTGCTCGCCCCGGTCGCCGTCGAGATCGACAAATACGGCCATGTCAAGGCGCTGCGCCTGGCCTGCCAGGCCATCGGCGAGGACGGCCGGCCGGCGCCAACGGGCGAGCAGGAGGTGACGCTGCCGGCCGGCTCGGTGCTCGTCGCCGCCGGCACCGTCCCCAACACGGTACTGGCCCGCGAACATCCCGGTTTCGCCGCCATGGACGGCAAGTACTACCAGGCCGTCGACGAAGACGGCAATCCGGTGACGCCGGAAAACCTGGTCAAACCGGAGCAAGCGCGGGTGATGATGAAAGTCCGCGGCGACGGACGCGGAGTGAGCTTTTTCGGCGATCTGCATCCGTCTTACGCCGGCAACGTGGTCAAGGCCATGGCCAGCGCCAAGCAGGGCTATCCGGCGATCAGCCGGATGCTGGCCAAAATCGAACCCTCGCCGGTCTCCGCCGATGAACTGATCGCCGCCGTCAACGACGGACTGCGCCCGCGGGTCCATGAGGTCATCCGCCTGACCCCGAGCATCGTCGAGGTGGTGGTGCGCGCCCCCTTCGCCGCCCGCGCCTTCCGCCCCGGCCAGTTCTTCCGCCTGCAGAATTACGAATCCCACGCCAAGCGGTTCGACGGAACCTCACTGGCCATGGAGGGTACCGCCCTCACCGGCGCCTGGGTCGACCGGGACAAGGGACTGGTCGCGATGATCGTGCTGGAGATGGGCGGGTCGTCGAGCCTCTGCACCCTTCTCGAACCGGGCGAGCCGGTGGTGTTGATGGGACCGACGGGCGCCCCCACCGAGACTCCCGCCGGCGAGACGGTTCTGCTGGCCGGTGGCGGCCTCGGCAACGCCGTTCTGTTCTCCATCGGCCAGGCCTTTCGCGAGGCGGGCTCCAAGGTTCTTTACTTCGGTGCCTACAAAAAGGTCGCCGACCGTTATCACGTCGAGAATATCCTGGCCGCCGCCGACGCCATCGTCTGGTGCTGCGACGAGACGCCCGGCTTCGAACCGAGCCGCCGCCAGGACAGGGCCTTTGTCGGCAACGTTGTCG
This sequence comes from Rhodospirillaceae bacterium, assembly GCA_013349695.1. Lineage (GTDB taxonomy): Bacteria > Pseudomonadota > Alphaproteobacteria > Rhodospirillales > 2-02-FULL-58-16. Next base: position 10,946 of record DUZD01000033.1, on the reverse strand, counting down.
AGGCCATGGCCGCCTATGGAAAAGGCGAGCTGGGGAAACAGCCGATCCCGATCGGCGATGTCGATCGCCTCATCGCCATCGGCTCGGACATGATGATGGCGGCGGTGAGCGAGGCGCGCCATAAGGTGCTAAAGGATTACCTCAAGCCCGGCCACGTCGCCATCGGCAGCATCAACTCGCCGATGCAATGCATGATGAAGCAGATCTGCGCTCAGTGCCTGCAGCCCCACAAGGACCCGGTGAGTGGCGAGGAATCCGTGGTCTTTTCCTGTTTCAATCAGGACCAGCTCCTCGACCATGTCGTTTTTCCGGCTTTGCGCCAGCGGCTGTGCCAGAACGCGGTGCACGAAAAGCTGACCCGCCAGTGGATCGCCCATTGCATGGAGCAATTGAAGGAACGGCAAAAAACCGTCTGATACGGATTCTCCGAAAGCAGGCGGAGTTTCCGTCACTTCCGGGTAGTGCCGGAAGCTGTCATAGCGCCGTCGCGCGCGAAACCGTCATCGCGGCCCGACAACCCGGTGACAAACCGTAGTTTTTTTCAAATGGCGGGTCATAATGGCGTATGACAGTCGTCGAGACTTACGAGCCGACCGGCACCCTGAAATCCGTGGCGGACGGCGTATGGATCGCCGATGGGTCGGTGATCGAGTTCGGCTATTTTGGCTTAAAGTTCCCTTTCCCCACCCGCATGACAATCGTGCAACTGGCCGATGGCGGGCTGTGGGTGCATTCTCCAACGGAATTGTCGCCGTCACTCAAAAACGAGGTGGACGCCCTTGGCCGGGTCCGCTACCTGATCGCCCCCAACCGTCTCCATTACTGGTGGGTGGAAAAATGGGTAGCCGCCTATCCCGACGCCGTGACATACGCCGCGCCCGGTGTGCAAGAGCAAGCGCGAGACAATGGACGGTTCGCCGACTACAACGCCGACTTGGCGGCGGATGGCGAATACCCGTGGTCCGGGGAGTTGGAAATGCTCCTGGTCCCCGGGAGCTATTTGACCGAGGCCGTGTTCTTTCACGATGCGACACGGACCCTGGTGATTACCGACCTGATCCAGAACTACGAGCGCGAAAAGATCGCCAGTCCGTTTTTCAGGTTCATGACCCGGCTGTCGGGCGCCGCCGATCCCGACGGCAAGATGCCCGTTGACTTACGCTCCACCTTTTTCTTTTACCGCGAACAGATGACCGAGGCGGTGCGCACGATGATTTCTTGGCGGCCGCGGCGTATCATCATCGCTCATGGCCGCTGGTACGAGGAAAATGCGATGACCGAATTAAAGCGCGCGTTTCGCTGGCTTCCGGGAATATCTCGCTGAATTGCGTTTCATGCTCTCTCCCCCTTACTTCCGCCGGGATTTGAACCTGCGTCCCGGTCAGTCGAAATGTCACCTTCGGGTCATGAGTGGCGCTCCGAGACGGGGGCTCCAACGGTCTTCCATGCGGCCCTCCGCGGACCCTCGGTTTTTTCAGAGTACACACCCCAGCGAAAATCAGAGGTTCGGACCATCCCCGCCGCCGAGTGTGACGTGCGTCACAGTTCCGCGACGGCGAAAAAGCTATAATGCTTCCTGGATTAAGCGCTCTCTCCCCTCCCGCCTCTCCCAACTTCCGGGCCTTTTCGAGGCCCGGTTTTTTCTCCGGCCTTTCGGCTCCCGGCTAAGGCCGCTTTCTTCCGGTTCATCCGGGAATTCCGGGATGAACCTAAAAAAAGCTCCTGGCAACGCGGAACCCGACGAAGTTGATCCGGCCGCCGGTGAAGTGCCCGCCGTAGCGGGCGGCGGAGCGCATGTACCCGGGTTTGCTGTACCAGGAGCCGCCGCGCAGAACACGGCGCGAGCAGTCGCCGCTACTCCACACACCGCCGTTCGTTGGCGCGCCGTCATAGTTTTCATTATTGCAATCATCGACCCACTCCCAAACATTGCCGTGCATGTCGTGGAGGCCAAAACGATTGGCCTTGAAACTGCCGGCAGGGGCCGTTCGGTTGCCATAGCCGTCATTGCAGCTCTTATTGCGCCAATTAAAATTCGTGCTTTGATCGGCGCCGTTACCATAAACGCAAAGCCCGCCCTCCGAATTGCCGAAACTGTATTTGGTGCTGGTCCCCGCCCGGGCCGCGTACTCCCATTCCGCCTCGCTTAGAAGCCGGTAGCGCTTTCCGGTCTGGCGCGATAGCCAATCGATATACGCCTGGATACCGTCTCAGTTCACGCACGCCACGGGATCGCGGCCGGTCTGGGAATACCCATGGTCACGCCAGTTTTTCGAGCCGTCCTGGGACCACTCGCTGCCGTTATAAACATAACAGCCGTCTCCCGAGCCGTGACCCGTGGCATTGACGAACGCCGCGAATTCTCCCCGCGCCACCTCGAACTTGCCGGCCGCAAAAGGCTTGGGAACGCGGACCGTATGAACAGGCTTCTCGTCGCTACCGCCACCGCCGCTCACGCCCCCCATGCGGAAGCTGCCCGCCGGAATGACCACCATCTCCGGGCACTCCGGGCAGTCCTTGAAGGTGGTGCCGGGCTTGAAGCCTTGAGGGTAAACGCCGACGGCGGCCTTGGGAGCCGCCTGCTTCGGCGGCTCGGCAACGGCGAGTTGTCTTGCCGCCTTGAGTTTCTTGATCTTTAACCTCGCCAGACCGGCAAAGCCGCCGTTCGGGTGTTGGCGCGGATATTCTTGGAACATGTCCGCGTTGTTGCTGTCTTTTGTCGAGTTCCAGAACAAGGCACCCCGATCGACGCTCGGGGCGGGCGTGGCCGACGATACGCTGCCTCCGGCAAACACCATCAGCACCGTCACCAGCAAGGTAAAAAGAACCAATAAGATCAAAAGAACCAATAACCGCTTCAAGATTCCCCCCAAAACCAACTCTCTACCGATAGTATGACAAGGACCGGAGCCGGCTTTCAATTGCCAAATAGAGCGCCTGCTTCAAGGGGCGTCCCAGCCCCCTTTCAAGGCTGCTTGAATCGATAAGACAAAGGCGCTGAAACCGCCCTGGCTTGGATAACAGCGATTTCCGCTCCTTGGCTAAACCCGGCCTCGAATGCCCCTTTTCGGATGACGGGAAGTCATCGATAAGCGGACATAACGGCGGCTTTATGAAGCCTGTTTCAAGAGCAAATGTCCCTTAAGTAGGCTGTCATCGAAATTTTTATTTCGGGGCGATGACCATGGTCATCATCCGGCCTTCCAGTTTCGGAAACTGCTCGACCTTGGTCAGTTCGGCCAGTTCCTCGCGAACCCGGTCCAGCATTTGCATGCCAAGTTCCTGGTGGGCCATCTCGCGGCCACGGAAACGGATGGTGATCTTGACCTTGTCGCCGTCACCCAAAAAACGGCGCACATTGCGCATTTTGACATCGTAGTCATGGACGTCGATGCTGGGACGCATCTTGATTTCCTTGACGTCGATGGTTTTCTGCTTTTTGCGGGCGTCGTGTTGTTTCTTCTGTTTCTCGTACTTGAATTTGCCGTAGTCGAGAATTTTGCAGACCGGAGGATCGGCATTGGGCGAAACCTCGACCAAATCCAGGCCGGCGTCGTATGCCATTTTAATACCTTCCTCCACGGACACGACGCCTACCATTTCACCATTGGCGTCAACGACGCGGATGTTCAATGCATCGATCGATTTATTGACACGCGGTCCTTCGCGGACCGGTGGCTGGGTAAAGGGTCGTCTCGCTATTTAACAATCTCCCTGGGTTGTGTCGGTTGACATGGCTCGGGCGCGACTTCATTTCGCAAGCGGACCGCGAGCTTCCTTTTTCAGTCTAGCGGTTGCCTCCGCGAGTGCAAGAATTTCTTGGGGTTTTCCACCCAGGCGACGTATCGCGACGGTCTCCTGTAGCGATTCGCGCTTACCGACCACGAGGATGGCCGGGACCTTGGCCAGGCTATGCTCACGGATTTTGTAATTGATCTTCTCGTTGCGCAGGTCCATTTCGGCGGCGAGGCCGGCTTCCTTCAAGGCGCCATGAACCCGGCGCGCGTAATCGTCGGAGTCGCCGGTGACGGTGGCCACCACCACCTGAAGCGGGGCCAGCCAGAACGGCAGTTTGCCGGCATAATGTTCGATCAGAATGCCGATGAAACGCTCGAAGGAACCCAAGACCGCCCGGTGCAGCATGACCGGCCGGTGTTTGCCGCCATCCTTGCCGATAAAAGTGGCATCCAGGCGTTCGGGCAAAACGAAATCCACCTGCAAGGTGCCGCACTGCCATTCGCGGCCGATGACATCGCGCAAGACGAATTCCAACTTCGGCCCGTAAAAGGCCCCTTCGCCGGGATTGAGCTCGACTTGCAAGCCGGTGGCGGCGGTGGCCTCCTTCAGCGCCTCCTCGGCCTTGTCCCAGGTTTCGCCGGAACCGGCGCGCAGCGGCGGCCGGTCGGCGAACTTGACGACCACCTCTTCGAAACCGAAGTCTTTGTAGATAGCCAAGAGCAGTTCGCAGAAGGCTTTGGTCTCGGTGGTGATCTGCTCTTCGGTGCAGAAGATATGGGCGTCGTCCTGGGTGAAGGCGCGGACCCGCATCAACCCGTGAATGGCCCCCGACGGTTCGTTGCGGATGCAGGATCCGAATTCGGCCATGCGGATGGGCAGATCGCGGTAGCTGGTGATGCCCTGGCGGTAGATCTGCACGTGGCAGGGACAGTTCATGGGCTTCAAGGCCAGCACCTTGTCCTCGTCCTCGGTGGTGAACATGTACTCGCGGAACTTCTCCCAGTGCCCGGACGCCTCCCACAGGCGGCGGTCGACCAATAGCGGGGTGTTGACCTCGATATATCCGGCCGCTTCGAGGCGCCAGCGCATGTAATCCTGGATGTTGCGATAGAGTTTCCATCCCTTGGGATGCCAAAAGACCGAGCCGGCGGCGACATCCTGCAAATGAAAGAGGCCCATCTCGCGCCCCACGCGGCGGTGATCGCGTTTTTCAGCCTCCGCCAGCATGTTGAGGTGGGCTTTCAGCTGTTTGCCGTTGGCCCAGGCGGTGCCGTAGATGCGTTGAAGCATTTCGTTTCTGGCATCGCCGCGCCAATAGGCGCCGGCCAACTTCATCAGCTTGAAGGCGTTTCCGAGCTTGCCCGTCGAAGGCAGATGCGGACCCCGGCAGAGGTCGATGAAATCGCCCTGGCGGTAGACCGAGATTTCCTCGTCCGCGGGCAAGTCGCGGATGATCTCCGCCTTGTACAGCTCGCCCCGGTCGTGGAAGAAGGAAATGGCCTCGTCGCGCTTCCATAACTGCCTGGCGATGGTCTCGTCGCGGCCGACGATTTCCAGCATGCGCGCCTCGATCTTCTCCAGGTCTTCGGGGATGAAAGGGGTCGGGCGGGCGAAGTCGTAATAAAAACCGTTGTCGATGGCTGGTCCGATGGTCACCTGGGTTTCGGGGAACAGTTCCTTGACCGCCTCGGCCATGACATGGGCGGCGTCGTGGCGGATGAGTTCCAGCGCGTCCTCGTCCTTGGCCGTGACAATGGAGATTTCCCCGTCGCTTGCGATCGGTTCCGACAAGTCCTTCATCTCGCCGTTGACGCGCACGGCCAACGCCGCCTTGGCGAGGCCCGGTCCGATGTCGGCGGCGACTTGCAAGCCGGTGACCGACTCGTCAAAGGTGCGAACGCTGCCGTCCGGTAAGGTGATGGCGACCATGAAAAACCGTCCGCTGCCCAGACCTTGGATTCGTGGCGAAATGTAAGGTGATTCGGTTGCCTGTCAAGAAGCCAAGTGATTCGTCAACTTTCCGGTCACCTCCTCGACGGAGAGGGCGGAGAGTCGCCGCCGCCGAAGGATCGTTACGTCGGCGCCGCGCTGGCCGCACAGGGCCGGATCGGAATCGTCGGAATAAAGCACCAGCGAGGGGCAGCCGGCGGCGGCGATCAGGTGCATCGGCCCGGTGTCGTTGCCAACGGCGAGGATGGCGGCGCCGGCGAGGGCGGCGATGTCGAAAAGATTCGTCTTCCCGGCGAGGCTTCTGATGCCGGGGCGGCCGCCGGCAACAGTATCCAAAAGGCTCGCCTCGGCCTCGCCGCCCAGCAGCACCGGTTCGATCCGCCGCCCCGCCAGCCACCGGGCCAGGCCGCCGAAACGTTCCCCCGGCCAGCGCTTGCTCGGCCGGTGCGCCGCCCCGCCCGGCACCAAGAGGGCGAAGCGATCCCCGAGCCGCAAGCGGCCAATGTCGGCCTCGACCCAGGACAGGTCGGGCGGCGGCACGGTGGCGATGCCGGCCATTTGTAACTGTTCGGCTTGGCGCTCGATGGTATGCATGAAGTCCCGGCGCGGGTTGTCATGGGGGTGCGAACAGCCAGCCGCGATTCCCGACCACCGCGGATAGGAATCCGGCCAGAACAGGCGGTGGTAAAACGATGACCGGGCCGAGGTCTGGAGGTCGTAGACGCGGTCGAAGCCGCCTTGCCGCAGGCGTCGGCGAAGGCCGAACCAGCCGATGAAGTCAAGGCCGGCGGGGCGGCCGGCGGTCCAGACGTCGTTGAAATAATCGCTGGCGGCGGCGAAAGCGGCGAAGGGATCGGTGGTCAGCAGGGTAATATGGGCATCGGCGTGATGCCGGCGGATGGCGGCGAAAGGACCCAGGGCCTGGATAAAATCGCCCAGCGCCCCCAGCTTGATGATAAGGATACGCAACGGCTCCGCCGCCGGCATCAAGACGATTCTTTCAAATGCAAAATCTCGTTGTAGGCCTCCAAGGTCTTGGCCGACATGGTCTGTATGGAAAAGTTCTCCCGCACGTTGGCGATGGCTTTTTCGGCCAGCTGTCGGCGCGCCGGTTTCTTGAGGTCGAGCACATGGGCGATGGCGGCGGCAAGGGCGGCGGCGTCGGCGGGCGGGACCAGCCAGCCGGTCTCGCCCTCGATAATGGTCTCGCGGACGCCGCCGTGGTTGGAGGCGATGACGGGCCGGCCCAGCGCCTGGGCCTCGGGAACCACCCGCCCGAAAGCTTCCGGATCCGTGGAGGCGGAGACTATCACGTCGGTCAGCATGTAGGCCGCCGGCATGTCTCTGCAATGGTCGACGACGCGGATGATCTCGCCGAGATTGTTTTTGGTGATCAGGGCCTCCAGTTCGCGGCGGTAATTGCCGCGGCCCTGGTCCGAGCCGACCAATAGACAACGAATGTCGCGCCTCGCCAATGCGGCGATGGCGCTGATGAACACCGTCTGTCCCTTCCAGCGCGTCAGACGTCCGGGCAGCATGATCACCGGCAAGCCGTCGGCGAGGCGCCACATTTTAGCCAATTTCACCATCCGCTCGGCGGTGACGCTGCTGGGAGTGAAACGGGAAAAGTCGACTCCCCGGTGGATGATGCGGATTTTCGCCGCCGGAACCCCGTATACCCGCCGGACATGGCCGGCGATGAAAGCGGAAATGGCGATCACCAGTTCGCCCTTGGTCATCACCGAGCTGGAGTGGCGCTTTAGCCAGCTATCCGCCCCGTACGTGCCGTGAAAGGTGGTGACGAATCGCCGGTCCGTCCGTTTGGCGGCGAAATAAGCGCTCCATGCCGGGGCGCGGGAGCGCGCATGCACGATGTCGACGCCCTGTTGGCGGATCAGATCGCTCAGGCGGGCAATGTTGGCTTGCATCACCAGCGGGTTTTTGCTGTCGACCGGCAGCCGGAAATGTTCCGCTCCGACCCGCTTCAGGTCATGTTGCAAAGGCCCGCCCGCCGAGGCGACGAGAGCGCGGCCGCCTGCCTCGACGATGGCCTGGGCGATTTCCACCGTCCCGCGCTCTACTCCGCCGGCGCCCAGCGCCGGCAGGACCTGCAAAACAGTCGCCATGCGTCCGGCGGAATCGGAGTTTCCGCCAGCCACCCGTTCCGCCGGCAAGGCGGCGGTGTTATTGTCCCCGGCCGCGTTCATCCACCGCATTCACAGTGAAGCGCAAAGACTGCCATGAGTGAACCGCTGATGTCCCATCACTTTCCTCGGCGGATATTAACACGCGACGATGGCGCCGCAATCGCCTATCGCCATGTTCCCGGCGGTTCTTCCGGGGCGATGTTCCGCACCGGCTTGATGTCCGACATGACCGGCGGCAAGGCGCTTTGCCTGGAGGACATCGCTCGCCATCGCCGAGGGGCTGCGTTCCGGCGGCATCGAAAAACCTTGGCGAAGCGGGGCAAAATCCGTTCCTTGGCGTCTTTGAATTTTCGTGGTCATGATTTTTCTTCCGCCATGAGGATCGCCTTGAGGCCGCTCCGGTAGTCGGGATACCCGAGCCTCACTCCCAGTTCCGCCTTGATGCGGGAATTGTCGATGCACCGGTTATCGCGCCAGAAGGATTGCGCCATGAGCGACATCTCCTTGGCCGCTTCCGCGAAAGGAATGAGCGGCGGCGGGTCGACTCCCAACAGTTGGCAAGCGTATGCCACGACGTCGGCGGGCGCCGCCGGGAAGTCATCGCAAACGTTGTAAACGGCGCCGGGCCGGGGGGCTTGCATCGAGGTCTTGAGGACAGCCGCGATGTCGGCGACATGGACGCGCGCGAACCGCCGCCCCGGCGCGTCGATCCGCTTGGCGGCTCCCGATCGCACCTGATCGAGGGCGTTGCGACCGGGACCGTAGATACCGGCAAGCCGGAAGATATGCACCGGAACGCCGCGGTTTCCGTACAGGGCCAGCCAGCCATTTTCGGCCTCGGCCCGGCGGCGGCGGCGCGCCGAAGTGGGATTGAGGGGCGCCTCCTCGTCAACCATCGCCCCGCCCGTATCGCCGTAGACGCCGGTGGTCGAGAGGTAGCCGGCCCATTCCAGGCGATCCACCGCCGCGATGTCGCCCGCATGGCGGCGAAGCACCGGGTCGCCGTCGGCGCCGGGGGGAACGGAACTCAACAGGTGAGTGGCGCCGGCCAGGGCCGCCGCCGTCTCCAGGGGACCGCCGCCGTCGAAAAGAAAGGCCTCGATGCCTTGGCTCGCCAGCTGCGCCCGTTCCTCGGCCTTGCGGCAAGTGCCGGCGACGGCCCAGCCATCGGCCTTGAGGGCGCCGGCGAGGACTCGGGCGCAATAGCCGAGGCCGAAACAAAACAGCCGCGGCCGGTCGCCGGCAGTCGCCATTCACCCCTCCCCTCGCTAGAGCGGATTCTCCAGATTGATGAGAAGCCTTTGGCGATTCATCAATCTGGATTTACTCTATTGTCGTTGGCGGCAAAAAGAACACTTGTCAATGGCGGTTGTAAACCATGAGATTGGATTCGCGGCCTCTTTGATGAAACGCTGACGGCGATGGGCTGAAACATGGCGACTTTAAAGAGGTTCGAAACGCCGATCGTTTCCGTCCTGCTCGCGGCGCTGCTGGCGGCTGTTTTGACGGCCGCGGCCGGCGCCGCCGAGATCGACCACGCCGGCCAGTACCGCGCCTGCATGACCCTCGTCAAACGGGACCCGGAAGAAGCCTTCGAATCGGCGTTGGCATGGCGCGACATGGGCGGCGGCGACGCCGCCAACCACTGCGCCGCGGCGGCGTTGATGGGCCTGAAGCAATACGGCGAGGCGGCGAAGCGGTTCGAAAATCTGGCCCAGGAAATGAAAGCCGGGGCCGGCGTCAAGGCCGGGCTTCTCGGCCACGCGGCGCAGGCTTGGCTGTTGCACGGAATGCCCGAACGGGCCGATGAAGTGTTGGGCGCGGCCTTGGAACTCAAGCCTCTGGACGTTGATCTGATGATCGACCGGGCCGTCGTCCGTGCCGCTCTGGGACGCTACCGGGACGCCGTCGGCGATCTCGGCCAAGCCATCGGCCTGGATTCCGGCCGGCCCGACGCTTTCGTCTTCCGGGCCAGTGCTTACCGCTACCTCGACAAGCTCGACGAGGCCGAAGCCGATGCCAACCGGGCCCTCGGCCTCGACCCGGACCATCCCGAGGGGCTGCTCGAACGGGGCATCGTCCGGCGTCTGAAGGGTGACAATGGTGGCGCCAGATCCGACTGGCTGCGGGTGTTGAGAGAAGCCCCGGGAACCGCCGCCGCCCGTGCCGCCGGGGCCAATCTGGAAAAGATGGACGTGAAAACCGAATAGCCGGCAAAGTGCCGCCGATCGGCGCCGTCATCACCACAATCAAAAATCCAGGTCGGCGTAATGCTTGGCCGGCGTCGCGCCGGGGATGTGATCGGCGAGAATGGAGCGGAAGCTGGGCCGGGATTTGATGCGCGCATACCAATCTTTTACTTGTTCATGTTCCTTCCAGGGAATGTCACCCAAGTAATCGACCGCTGAAAAATGAGCGGCGGCGGTGATATCGGCCAGCGTAAGGCGGTCGCCGGCCAACCACCGGCGGCGTTCGGTCAAGTAGGCGACATAGTCCAAATGATGACGGATGTTGGCATGGCCGGCGCGGATGGTCCGGGAATCGGGCTCGCCCAAGCCCAAGAAGCGTTTCATTATTTTTTCGCCGACCAGGTTTACGGTCACCTCATGGTTGAATTTTTCGTCGAACCAGGCGACCAGGCGGCGCACCTCCGCCCGTTCCAGGGGATTGCCGCCGATCAGCGGCGGCTCCGGGTGGACTTCATCCAAAAACTCGCAAATGACATTGCTTCCGGACAGGGTCGCGCCGTTCGGTTCGACCAAAACCGGAACTTCCCCCGCCGGGTTCATGGCCAGGAACTTCTGCCGGCGTTCCCAGATATTTTCCACCCGCATCTCGAATTCGATTTTCTTTTCCAGAAGGGCGACCCGCACCTTGCGGCAGGCAGGCGACAGCCAGAGATGATAAAGAATCCGCATGAGGCTGCTAATTACACTGAAACGAACCAATTCGAAACCGCTAATAAAGAGCATTATCCGTTCAAGCGGCAACGGGGTGGTGTCGCAAGGTTGGTGGAAAATTGGAGAATTGGCGTAAGCTCCTGATTGTAAAACATTCAGAAAGGCGGTTTGCCGCCGCCAAAAGGAGCTTACGCCATGGAACATCTTACAG
>DUZD01000032.1 GCA_013349695.1 Rhodospirillaceae bacterium | reverse complement strand
CAGCATACTAATTTCATCTTTCCACTTGATTGGAAATGGCAAGGTTTTGGAAATTAGTATGCTGTCACCGAATTTCTGTTGCTGTCACCGAATTTCTGTTGAAGTTGAAAAATCGGGAGGCGAACGATGGATTTTATTGATCGCTATAAAAAATTACATTCGAATTTCTTGGAGCATTCCATTGAAATAAATACTTGCCCTGTTTGTCAGTCAAAAGATTTTATCGATATTGCCAAGCAATTAATTAGACTTTTATCGTATTTAATTTATTATCCGAATGGGGATATCTTGCGTTTGTGCTTGTGCTGCGGCACCGTTATGGCCAATCGAATCTATCCACCACAGTATTATTTTCAGTATCTTCAGATGTTCTATGGCGTAAGACCCGGGGGGCGGGATGAAGTGCTGGAAAAAAAAGCTCGCATACGAAAAGACATCGCGACCGATTTGACGAAAAATTTTTCATTCGCGCCGGCAGCCGTTCTCGAGGTGTCCTGTTATGACGGAAGCACTTTGGATCTTCTGGCCAAGGATATGAAAGTCGATGTATGGGGAGTCGAGCCAACCTTATCGGCGGTGGACTATGCCGAAAAAATATATCCACATTTAAAGGGAAAAATTCTGGGCTCCACATTCGAGGATTCCAGAGACTTTTGTTCCGCCAATTCTCCATTTGACATTATCATCTTGTCCTATTGCTTCCGGCAAATAAGCAACCCTTTGCTGGCACTGGAGATCATTCTCGAATCGCTCTCTGACGGTGGATTTGTCTTGGTGGACGAGGGGGATCTTCTTGATGATTTCCTTTCCGCCTTCGACAGTGAATATTTTATAAGGTCATTGTATCAGCAAAAGAACTATTATTATTCACTTCAAAGTTTGATTTACCTATTCGAAAGTCATGGTTTTGAATTCATTCGTTCAGTCAGGATTCAAGAAGCGACCGGAGTGAAGTTGACTTATCGCGGGCTTGTTTTCCGTAAAACTGGTGTTGAGAGAAAAGATTCGGAACGCTTGCGTCTAGCGAATTACACGGGACAGGTGATTGCTGCCGCATTCGAGGAACTGGCGAAACCTGACGCTAGAATCTTTAAATCCCTTCAAAAATACTCGTAGTCTGGAAATGGCACGGCTTTTTGGCCCATGCCAAATGGTTGGCAATGGAAATTAGTATGCTGTCACCGAATTTCTCAGGCCCGCAGCCGCCGCAGGTGTTTACGCGGATTCACCGCCCGCCGGCCCTTTCGCAACTCGAAGTGAAGTTGCGGGGTGCTGACGGTGCCGGTGCTTCCGACATTGGCGATTCGTTGCCCCTTTCTGACCCTTTCCCCACGTTTGACGAGAAGCCGCTCGTTGTGGGCGTAGGCCGTCAGCCAGCCGCCCGAATGCTTGACCAGCAAAAGGTTGCCGAAGCCGCGAAGCTCGTTGCCGGCGTAAGCGACGATGCCGTTCTCCGCCGCCACGACGGGAGTGCCGCGCGGGGCGGCGATGTTGATGCCGTCGTTGTGCAGACCTTTCTGTTTGACGCCGAATCTGGACACCACCTTGCCCTCGACCGGCCACAGGAAACCCTTGCCGCCGCGGGCCGGCGGTTTCGGCACGCGGGCCAGTCGTTTCGGCGCGGCAGCCGGCGGCTTCGGCGCGACGGCCGTGGACTTCGGGTATTTTTTGGGCTCGGCCCGGCGCCGGGTTCGATCCCCTTGCGCGCTCCGCGCTTGCCCTATGCCGGCGGCGGCGGCTCCGGGAATACGCAGGATTTGTCCCACTTTGATGATGTAAGGGGGGACGAGACCGTTGACCCGCGAGAGGGCGTAAAGGCCGACACCGTAACGCCGGGAAATGCCGTTAAGGGTATCGCCACGCTTGACGGCATGCCGCTTCGTCCGGGGCAGGACGATTCGCTGGCCGATGCGCAGGTGATAGGGCGGGCCGAGGCGGTTGGCCTCGATGATGGCGCGAACGGAAACCCGGTGCCGGCGCGAAAGCGCGTAAACCGTGTCGCCTTTGCCGACAAGGACGGCGTCGGCGGCGACGAATAAAGGACTGCTTCCAGCCGGCGGCGGCGGCAGGTTAACGGCACGCGGACGCGGCCCCGGCGGCGGCCACTCGACCCAACCGCAGCCCGCCGACGCCGCCAGCGCGGCGAAAGCCATCAAGGCGAGGGCGGATTTCGGCATGGCGCGGATGACATTCATGGCGGAATTATCGCAAAGTGGCGCCACCACTGCAATTACCGCCGAGCATCTTCGTCAACCAGGGAGACGAAGCGGATCGGTCCCAAGTCATCCGTCTCGGCGCCCTCTTCCGTGCGCCTGACGCGGCTGAGGCGCTGGTCGCGCTCATCGCCGCCGGCGCCGATCGGCACCACCATCACCCCGCCCACCGCCAACTGATCGATGAGCACCGGCGGCACGTCCGCCGCCGCCGCGGTCACCAGGATACGCTCGAAAGGCGCCTGCTCCGGCCAGCCCCGCGATCCGTCGCCGGCGCGCGTGGTGATATTGCCGATGCGCAAGCCCCGAAAGCGCCCCTCGGCCGCGGCCAGGAGGTCCCGGTGGCGCTCAATGGTATAAAGGCGTCGGCACAGCCTCGCCAGCACCGCCGCCTGATACCCCGAGCCGGTGCCGATCTCCAGCACCTTCATCCTCTCGCCGGCGTCCAGGGCCTGCGTCATCCGCGCCACGACAAGGGGCCGGCTCACCGTCTGGTGGTGGCCGATGGGCAGGGCGACATCGTCATGGGCCTTGTCGCGAAAAGGCTCGGGAACGAACAGCTCGCGCGGCACCCGCTCGATGGCGGCCAACACCCGCTTGTCGGTGACGCCGCCGCGGCGAAGGTCGAGAAGCAAGCGGATTTGCCGCGAATCCGGTCTCACGGTAGAACCGCCTTCAGCCCCCGCAGGCTGGGTTCATGGGTCATATCCATGGACAGCGGCGTCACCGAGATGGCGCCCCGGCTGACCGCTTCCAGGTCGGTGCCGCGGCGGCGGCGATCCTCGCCGCGTTGCGAGCCGATCCAGAAATAGGGCTCGCCGCGGGGATCGACGCCTTCGGTGAACTCGCTGCCGATTTTGCGCCGTCCCTGCCGGGTTGCCTCGATGCCGGTGACGGAATTGGCGGCGACGTCGGGAAAATTGACGTTCATCAACACGCTCTTGGGCCAGGTCATGGCGGTCAAACGGCGCACCGTCTCACCGGTCCAGTGCTCGGACGTCGCCCATTTGGCGGCGCGGTGGTCGTCGGTGAACAGGCTAAGGGCGATGGCCGGAAAACCCAGCAGGGTCGCCTCCATGGCCGCCGCCACAGTGCCGGAATAGGTGACGTCCTCGCCCAGATTGCCGCCCCGGTTGATACCCGAAAGCACCAGGTCGGGATGGCCGTCCTTCATCACCTGGTGGATGGCCAGCAAGACGGCGTCGGTGGGTGTGCCGTCGACGGCGTAGCGCCGGGCCGACAGCTTGCGTACGCGCAAAGGCCGGCGCAGGGTCAGGGAGTGGCCGGCGGCGCTCTGCTCGCTTTCCGGCGCCACCACCCAGACCTCTCGGGCAAGCCGGCGCATGATCCGCTCCAGCAGCTTCAGTCCGGGCGCTTCGATGCCGTCGTCGTTGGAGATCAGCACCCGCGCCTTGGCGAGGTCCAGAGGCTTATGCGTCATCGGGCTCGATCACCTCCACCCCGCCCATGTGGTCCTTGAGCGCTTCGGGCACCCGCACCGAGCCGTCGGCCTGCTGGCAATTTTCCAGGATGGCGATCAAGGTCCTGCCGACCGCCAGGCCGGAGCCGTTGAGGGTATGAACGAAGCGGGTTTCCTTGCCGCCGCCTTGGCGGCAACGGGCTTTCATGCGCCGCGCCTGGAAGTCGCCGCAGTTGGAGCAGCTGGAAATCTCCCGGTAGCGCCGCTGCCCCGGCAGCCAGACTTCGAGGTCGTAAGTCTTGCGCGCCGCGAACCCCATGTCGCCGGTGGCCAGCACCACCTTCCGGTATGAAAGGCCGAGCGCCCTCAGGACCGCCTCGGCCGCCGACGTCATGCGTTCGAGCTCCGGCTCGGAAGCTTCGGGGGTGGTGATGCTGACCAGCTCGACCTTGGAAAACTGGTGCTGGCGAATCATGCCGCGGGTGTCCTTGCCGGCGGCGCCGGCTTCCGAGCGGAAGCACCAGGTCAGGGCGGCGTAGCGTAGCGGCAGGACGTCATCGGCGAGGATTTCATCGGCGGCCAGATTGGTCAGCGGCACCTCCGCCGTCGGAATCAGCCAATAGCCTTCCTCGGTCCGGAACAAATCGGCGCCGAACTTGGGCAGCTGGCCGGTGCCAAACAGAACGTGGTCGCGGACCAGGGCCGGCGGATTGACCTCGGTGTAGCCGAAGCCGCCGGTGTGCATGTCGAGCATGAACGAGGCCAAGGCCCGCTCCATCCTGGCCAGGGCGCCGGTCAACACGACGAAGCGGGCGCCGGAGAGCTTGGCGGCGCGCTCGAAGTCCATCATGCCTAAGCCTTCGCCGATGTCGACGTGGTCCTTGGGCTTGAAATCGAACTTGGGCGGCTCGCCCCAGCGGTCGACCTCGACATTGGCCGCCTCGTCGGCGCCGACCGGGACGCCGTCGGCCGGCAGGTTGGGGATGGCGGCGAGGGCCGCGTCCAGCTCCGCCGCCGCCGCCTTGGCCGCCGCCTCGGCGGTGGCCTGTTCGGCTTTCGATTCCGACACCTGGGCGATGAGTTCCGCTACGTCCTCGCCTTTTGCCTTGGCGGCGCCGATCTCCTTGGCCAGCCTGTTGCGGGCGCTCTGGATTTCCTGGGCCCGCGTCCGCGCTTGGCGGCGTTTTTTGTCAAGCCCGATCAGGCGGACCGACTCGGGCTTGAGTCCGCGCCGGCTCAGGCCCTCGTCGAAGGTGTCGGGATGATCGCGGATTCGTTTGATGTCGAACATGGGGGAACCCGTGGACAAGGCGGCGGGGGCCGGGCCTTTATAGGGCCTGGACGCCGTTTTGAGAAGCCCGCCAGAGCGCCGCCGTCAAGCGCCGGCGGAGAGCAGGATGGGGTATGATCAGGATTGACAAGCACTACTTGAAGAGGTCGGCATGGGTGCCGGTGCGGACCAGGATCAAGGCTTCATCCGTCTCATGCCAGATCAACAGCCAGTCGGGTTCGATATGACATTCCCAAAAGGGCTTCCAGTCGCCCGATAGCTTGTGCGGCTTATGTCGCGGGGCGAGCGGATCGCCGCGGAGCAATGTCTCGACGGCCGTCCACAGCTTGACGAGGTTTTTGCCGCGCCGTTTCGCTTTTCCGAGATCCCGTTCAAATTGCCTGGTGGTTTTGAGCCGCCGCATCTACCGAGGAGAGGCCTTGAGCGCATCGATGCTCGGCCAGTCGGTCAGCTCCTCGCCAGCAAGTGTTTTACGCATCGTCCTTTCGGTTGTTTGGTTCGGAATCCTCACCGGGAAAGGCAGTCCCCGATGCAGCAAGACCTGCTTGTAAAACAGGGTGATGGCCTCGGTCGCCGACAGCCCGAGGGTTTTGAACACCGCCTCGGCGTCATGCTTGATCGACGGCTCCATGCGGGCGCGGATCATCGCCGTCTTGGGCATTAGTTTTTCTCCGTAAAAGACATCGAATATTGTATCACAAACGGGGAACAAATTCAAGGAAACCGGCGAAACCGAACGAGTTGTATCTCAAATCTGCTTTAGTTTCCGCCTTGGCAATACGCTTAATCTGCCAAGGCTTAGCGATCCCTCCTACCGCATCGGAAACCCTTTCGATGAGCACGGTCGCGGGCTTCGAGAGGTCTCCGAGGTTGATAAGTCCGCCGCCTTCGCCCATTGGCCCGTCCCTTGAAAAAGCGCCTCCTGTACTCGCTCAAGGATTACAACACCACCCTCGCTAACTCCACCTCTCACAGCTTCTGGACGTTCGCCCCACTCAGGTCGGCCAGCGCCCCGGCGCCGCCGTCAAGCGCCGGCGGGTTTGCCGGCGTCGTCGCCGTCCTCGGCGGCGGCGCGTTTCTTCTCGACCACGCGGACGCACCAAATGGAAATCTCGTAAAGAATGAGGGTCGGAACCGCCAGACCGATCTGGCTGATCACATCCGGCGGCGTCAGGATGGCGGCGGCGACGAAAGCCAGGACGATGGCGTACTTGCGCTTCTCCGCCAGGCCCGCCGAGCTGACCAGCCCGACCCTTCCCAACAGAGTCATCAGCACCGGCAGCTCAAAGCACAGCCCGAAAGCGAAAATCAACCGCATGACCAGCGACAGGTACTGGTCGACCTTGGCCTCCAACTGGATCGGCAGGACGCCCTCTCCGCCGGTCAATTCGAAGCTCAGGAAGAACTGCCAAGCCAAGGGAAAAATCAAATAGTAAACCAGCGCCCCGCCCATGAAGAAGAGGATCGGCGTCGCCACCAGAAACGGAACGAAGGCACTCTTTTCGTGCTTGTAAAGCCCCGGCGCGATGAACAGCCATAGCTGCGTGGCAATGAACGGAAAGGCGATGAACAGGGCGGCGAAGAAGGCGACCTTGATGTAAGTGAAAAAAGCCTCGTGCAGCGCCGTGAATATCAGCCGCCGGTTGCCGCCCATGTCGTCGAGGACGTCGGCCAGCGGGCGGACCAGGAACTGGTAGATGTCGGGGGCGAAGTAATAGCAGATGAAGAAAAGGACGATGATGGCGATAAGGCAGCGGAGCAGCCGCCGGCGCAATTCGATCAAGTGCTCGAGCAAGGGCGCCCGCTTGTCGTTCAAGTTGTCGCCCTGGCTGTCGTCGCTGTCGTCGCTGGCGTCGTCGGCCACGGTCCCCTACCCGCTTGCCTTGGCCGCCGGCGGCGCCGTGTCGGTTTCGCCGCCGGCCGCCTTGGCCGGCGGCTTGGCGGCATCCCCCCGGTCGCCGGCGGCGGCTGAATCCCGGTCCGCGTCGCCGATGCCGAAATCGTCGGCGAGGTCGCCGGTGGGGTCGATGGCGTTTTTGATCTCTCGGACGGCATCGAACCGCGAGACCTTTTCCACCTGTTCCTTGAGGTCGCCGGTGGGGTCGATGGCGTTTTTGATCTCTTGGACAGCGTCGAACCGCGAGACCTTTTCCACCTGTTCCTTGACGTCGTCCAGTTCGGCCTCGCGGATAACGTCGTCGACACCGTCCTGAAAATCGCGCGCCAAGCCGCGCGCCTTGCGCACCAAACCGCTCACCGCGCGGATGGCGCGCGGCAGATCCTTCGGGCCGATGATGATGATGCCGAGGACGGCGACAATGAAAAGTTCCTGCCAACCGATGTCAAACATGGAGGCTCTTTGCTCCCGGCGGTGAGCGAAAAAGGTAAGGGCCAGCCGTCACCGGCCGGCATCAACCTTTCGCCGCATGGTCTTTCTTGGGAGCGGTTTCGGCGATCTCCGCCTGTTCGGATTTCAGGACCTTGGGCTCCCCGTCGGCGGCGAGTTCCTCGTCGCTATCCATGCTTTTCTTGAAAGACTTCAAGCCCTTTCCGAAATCGCCCATCAGCGCCGATATCTTGCCCCTGCCGCCAAACAGCAGAAGCACGATGGCGAGGACCACCACCCATTGCCAAATACCTGTCCAACCACCCATATCCGCTTACTCGCTTGCTTGCCAGAGGATTCGGTCGCGGCGGATAATGGCAGAAAGTCCCGGCCGCCGCAATGACCCGTGAACGGCAATTGATGTCTGGTCCCCGGACGGTCATTTCAACAGGCGCGCGAAGGCGGCGGCCGGGGCCCCCGAAATCGCCGTTCCGCCCGTTTCCAATCATTCGGCAACGGGGTTGGTCAAGCCGTCGTCGGGGTCCGGTGGGGCGGGTGCATCTTCGTTTTCGGCTTCGCCGGTTTCGCCCTCGCCATTTGCCGGCTCCGCCGAGACGATGACGCTGAAAAGCTCGAGGGCGGGGCGGGGATCAAGGAATCCCGCCGCCTTCAATTCGTCGAGTCCCGGCAAATCGCCCAAATCGTGCAGCGCGAAATGGTCGAGGAAGGCGTCGGTGGTGCCCCAGGTGACCGGCCGGCCCGGCGTGTGGCGTCGGCCCAAGGGCCTGATCCACCCCGCTTCCAGCAACATATCGAGGCTTCCCCTGTTCATGCCGACGCCGCGAATCTCCTCGATTTCGGCCCGCGTCACCGGCTGGTGGTAGGCGATGACGGCGAGCGTTTCGACCGCCGCCCGCGACAGCTTGCGGCCGACCTCGATCTCTTGGTTGAGTTGGCCCGCCAGGTCGGGCGCGGTACGGAAGGCCCAGGAGGCGCCCGACTTGACCAGATTGACGCCCCGCCCGGCATAATGGCCCTTCAGTTCCTCCAGCAGCGCCCCGACATCGGCCGCCTCCGGCAGGCGGCGGACGAGGAGGCGCTCGGGCACCGGCTCGGCGGAGGCGAAAAGGAGCGCCTCCAACAGCCTGATGTGATGAGCGCCGCCGTCCATCAACCGTTCGGCTCCGGCTTGCCGGTGGACCGCTTCGCTCTCGCCCGGTGCAGATAAATGGGACCGAACGGGGCGCTCTGACGCAGCTTGAGCTTACCCTCGCGGGCCATTTCCAATGCCGCGGCCAAAGTAGCGGCGAGCGCCGAGCGGACGGCCATCCGGTCGCCTAAAACGGGGGGCAGGAAGCGGGAAAGAATCGTCCACTCCGGCGTTTTGCCAAGCAGCAGCCGCAGGCGCCGCAACGCCTCCTCGACGGTGTAAAGCTCCCACGGCTCGATGTGCAGGACCTTGTCCGTTTGCCGGAGCTTCTGCTCGCCATAAGCCTTGAGCAAGTCATAAAGGGTGGCTTCGAGAACGGTCTTGGTCCGGGCCGCGAAAGCTTCCGGCGCGCCGCGGGCGAAAAACTCCCGCCCCAACCGGGACCCGGCCATCAGCCGCGTTCCCGCTTCACGCATCCCTTCCAGGCGCCGCAGTTGGAAGGCCAGGGCGGCGGCCATTTCCTCGCCCGTCGGCTCGTCCTCTTCGCCTAGGTCGGGGAGCAGGAGGCGCGATTTGAGGTAGGCCAGCCAGGCCGCCATCACCAAGTAGTCGGCGGCCAATTCCAGGTCGGCGCGCCGAATTTCGACGATGAAGGCCAGGTACTGGTCGGCCAGTTGCAGGATGGAGATATGGGCCAGATCCACTTTCTGCTCGCGGGCCAGCGCCAGCAGCATGTCGATGGGCCCCTCGAAGCCGTCGATGTCGACGACAAAAGGCAACGCCGGGGTTTCCCCCGCCGGCGCCGGCGTTTCCTCGAATACGTCGTCCCTTGCCATCAAGCCCTTATTTGATGCCCGCCAAAGTGAAAATCACGTCCATGAGATATTCCGCCGGCATCCCCACCAGCCACCAGAATACATTCAGATCGAACCCCAGTATGTCACCGATCCACGGCAAGATAAATATGGCGCCGAGAACAATAAGGATCCCGGCCTTTTCCAACCGCGCCAGCGGCCGGGCCAGCGGCGGCGGCAGCAGTCCGACCGCCACCCGGCCACCGTCCAGGGGCGGCAGCGGCAGCATGTTGAAAACACATAAAAGAGTGTTGATCCATACCGAATTGTGCAAATTGCGCCCGATCCACAGCATGACGTCACCGGAAAAATAGGGAACGACATGGAACAGGGCGGCCGAAACCGCCGCCAGAAACAGATTGGTTCCCGGCCCGGCCAAGGCGACCAGAACCATGTCGCGCCGGAGCCGCCTCAGCCTCAAGAAGTTCACCGGCACCGGCTTGGCGAAGCCGAACATCATGCGGCCGGCGGAGAAGAACAGCAGCATCGCCGGCAGGAGCACCGTGCCGAAAAGGTCGATGTGGCGGAACGGATTGAAGCTCACCCGGCCCATGCGGTAGGCGGTGTCGTCGCCCAGCCGCCATGCCACCCAGCCGTGCGCGGCTTCATGAAGGGTGACGGCCAAGAGCACCGGGATCACCCAGACCGAGGCAGCGGTCAAGATCGCCTCGACGTTCATGACGCCGCCGCCAGCAAATCATCGAGCTCGGCCGCCGCCGCCTTGGCGTCAAAGGCTTGCGGCATCGAAGCCTGGCCGCCGGCGCGGGCGAGGCGCCCGGCCGCCGCCCGGCTCAACGGCGTGGAAGCGCTGGCGACAGAACTCATTTCGGCGATGCTTCCGTTGCAGTGGAGCAGCAAATCGCAGCCGGCGGCAAGCGCCGCCCGGGCCCGCTCGCCAAGGCCGCCTTGGAGAGCCCGCATCTCCAAGTCGTCGGACACGAGGAGGCCTTGAAAACCGATAGCGCCGCGAATCACTTCTTCGATCACCTTGGCCGATGTGGTGGCGGGGGCTTGCCCGTCCACCACTTGGTAAGCGACGTGCGCCGTCATCGCCCAAGGCATCTCCTTGAGCGCCCGGAAGGGAGCGAAATCGACCCTTTCAAGCTCCTTCCACGAGGCCTCCACCAGCGGCAATTCCTTGTGGCTGTCGCTGGTGGCGCGGCCATGGCCGGGAATATGTTTGATCACCGGCGCCACGCCGCCGGCGAGGAAACCCTCGCAAGCCGCCCTTCCCAGCAGGGCCGCCACGTCCGGCGTGTCGCCGGCGGCCCGATCGCCGATGATGGGATCGGCGTCGGCCCGCGGCAGGTCGAGGACCGGCGCGCAGTTTACCGTGATGCCGAGATCGAAAAGTTCGGCGGCGATCAGCCGGGCGTTGAGGCGCGCCGCCCTGACCGCCCGTCGAGGGTCGCGGCGGGCAAGCTTGGCGAACCGGGCCGGCGCCGGCGGCGCCCGCCAATGGGGCGGTTTCAGGCGAACCACCCGGCCGCCTTCCTGGTCAACGAGGATCGGCGCATCGGACCGGCCGACGCAGGCGCGCAAATCTCCGACAAGGCGGCGCACCTGGCCGGGGTTCTCACAGTTGCGGGCGAAGAGGATGAAGCCCAAAGGATCGGATTCGCCGAAAAACCGGCGTTCGCCGTCGCCAAGCACCGGCCCGGAACAACCGAAGATCACCGCCAGGGGGAAGCCGGCCGTCATTCTATTTTTCGGCTCGGGCGATCAGGCATCCCACCTTCCGTTTGGCCAGTTTGGCGCAAAGATCGCGAGCCGCCGCCTTGGAGGCCAAAGGACCGGCGCGCAGGCGATAGAACAGGCCCTTGCCGGGACCGAGATCGGCCTTGGTCACGGAAAGCTCGAATTTTCCCAGGAGGTCCGAATGGTTTTTCCGCAAGCGGCTCCATTCTTGTTGCGCCCGCCTCATGGTTCTGACGGCGGCCAACTGAACCCGAAAAATCGCTTTCGGCTGGACGGGGCCGGCAGGCTTGGCGGCCGCCGAGCTTGCCGCCGGCTTGGCCTCGATCACGGGCTTCGCTTTTTTGCCGCCGGTGGGCAGAAGCGGCGGCAGCGGCGGCGGCGGCTTGACGGCGAGTACTTCTTCGATGGTGGGCACGGCGGGAGCCGGAGGAGAGGACTTCTTCGCCTTGGCGACAGCTCGGCTGGCGGCGGCTCGGCTGGCGGCGGGCTGGCGCTGGCCGGCCTCGGCTGTTGCTTCCATCCCCGCCTTGGGCGGCGACAACGGCACCTTGGGCGGCGGCAACGGCGCCTCCGGGGGCGGCAGCAAGCGCTCGACGGGCGGTTTTACGTCCATGCCCTGCATGCGATCGTAAATCAGCTTGTCCCGGTCCGGCACGTTCATCCCGCCGGGATTCTCTGGACGCACCTTGACCGGTCCTTCCTCGGCCCGGACCACGGGAACGCCGGCCTCTCCGCCGCCAGAGAGCCGGTCGCCAAAAAAGTACCAAACGATCCCGCCGCCCGTCACCGTCAGCAAGGCCAGACCTAAAAACAGTTTGACGTTGCCCATCCACTTTGGCGGGGGCCGGACCACCGGCTCGAAGTCCAGGGTTTCGGCTGGATCTGGAACAATCGTCCCGTTTCGGTCGATGGATTCGTCGGACGGCGCCATCATTTCATCTCCTGAACAGGGATTACGCCCATTACTTTCAGCCCCGATGCGATCACAATAGCCGTTCCCCGCACCAAGGCCAGTCTCGCCGCCGACAACGCCCGTTTGCCAGGGATCAGGAAACGCATATCGGCGTTTTCGTTGCCTTTGTTCCAAAGCATATGAAACCGCGCCGCGAGATCGTTTAAATAGAAAGCCACACGATGGGGTTCATGGGCGAGCGCCGCGCTCTCCACCAAACTCGGCCAACTCGCCATGACTTTTATCAAAGCAAGCTCCGCCGGATCGGTCAAGCGGTCGAGTTCGGCCCGCGCCAAGGCGGACGGACTCAACTCGCCAGGAAGGAAGACCTCGGCCGCGTGGCGCAGCACCGAGCAAGACCTGGCATGGGCGTACTGGACGTAAAAGACCGGGTTTTCGCGCGATTGTTCGGTGACCTTGGCGAGATCGAAATCCAGGTGGGCGTCGTTCTTGCGGGTCAGCATGATGAAGCGGACCACGTCGCGGCCGACCCGCTCGATGACCTCGCTCAAGGTGACGAAGGCGCCAGCCCGTTTCGACATCTTCACCGGCTGGCCGCCTTCGGTGAGTTTAACCATCTGGCAGAGCTTGACGTCCAACTCCCCGGCCCCTTCCGTCACCGCCTCGACCGCCGCCCGCATGCGCTTGACATAGCCGCCGTGGTCGGCGCCCCAGACATCGATCATGGTCTCGAAACCGCGCCGGAACTTATCCATATGATAGGCGATATCGGTGGCGAAATAGGTCCAACTTCCATCCGACTTCTTGAGTGGGCGGTCAACGTCGTCGCCGAATTCGGTAGCCCGGAACAACGCCTGTGGCCGGGGTTCCCAGTCGTCGGTTTTTTTGCCTTTCGGCGGTTCGAGAACACCCGTGTAGATCAGCCCCCGGCCGGCAAGGAACTTCAGCGCGGCGTCGACCGCTCCCGCTTCGACCAGTTCTTTCTCGGAGGTGAAGACATCGAACTCCACCCCGAGCACCGCCAGATCCGCGCGGATGAGATCCAACATTTCATCGATGCAAAAACGGACCAGAAATTGGAGATTTTCCGCATCGTCAACGTTCAGCCGTTGCGCTCCGAACTGGCTGGCCAGTTTCTCCCCCACCGGCTTCAGGTACTCCCCTGGGTAAAGGCCTTGCAAGGCTTCTTCGTCGAGTTCGACCATGCCCAGCGCCTCGCCGGCGCGCGCCGCCGCCGACCTGGCCAGCATTTCCACCTGCGCGCCGGCGTCGTTGACATAGTATTCACGGGTGACGTCGAATCCCGCCTTCTCCAGCAGCGATGCCAGGGCGTCGCCGACGACGGCGCCGCGTCCGTGGCCGACATGCAAGGGGCCGGTGGGATTGGTGGAGACGAATTCGACGTTAACCTTGCATCCACGGCCAAAACCGGAATCGCCATAGGCCGGCCCGGCCGTCAGGATTTCCGCCAGCCGTTGCCGCCAAAACGAATTCTCCAGCCGCATGTTGATGAAGCCGGGACCGGCGATTTCGGTCGCGGCGACGGAATCCAGACCATCCAGACGCCCGGCCAGCAGCGCCGCCAAATCCCTCGGCTTCATCGCCGCCGGCTTGGCCAGGATCATGGCGGCGTTGGTGGTGATGTCGCCCAAACTTTCCTCGCGCGGCGGTTCCACCGTCACCCGCGTTGTATCCAGACCGGACGGTATGGACTCTTCGGCGGCCAATTCCCCGATGATGGCGATCAGACGATCGCGGAAATGGTTGAACAGGTTCATGGCTTCAGGACATCCGCGCCCGCAGGTCGAAGAGCTGGCGGTGTTCGTCCAGCGCGAAACGGTCGGTCATGCCGGCGATGTAATCGGCGACCAGTTGCGCCGTCGCTTCCGAGCCCGCGTCTCCGGCCTCGTCGCGCCATTCGCTGGGCAGGCATTCCGGTTCCGACAGCAAAAGGCCAAAGAGCTCCTTGACCACCCGGCGGGCTTTGCTGGACATGCGGTTGAGCCGGTAATGACGGTACATGTTATCGAACAGGAAGGCTTTCAGCGCCCGGTCGTTCTCCCGCATGGGCGCGGAAAATCCGGCGACCGGACCGTCCAAGGCGCGGATGTCGGCGGCGGTTTCCGGTTTGGCCTCGGCGATCCGCCGCCCGGTTTCCTCCAGCGCATCCGTGACCATGGCCCCAATCATGCGGCGGACGGCCTCGAAAATCAGCCGCGATTCGTCGAGGCCGGGATGGTCGCTCCGGACCTCGGCAAAGATCGGCCCGACCAGGGGCACCTCGGCGAGATCGCCGGTGGTGAACAGCCCGGCGCGCAGTCCGTCGTCGATATCGTGGTTGTTGTAGGCGATATCGTCGGACAGCGCCGCCACCTGCGCCTCGGCGCCGGCGTAAGTGTGCGTTTCCAGGTCATGCAGCTCCCCATATTCGGCGATGGCGCGCGGCAGGGGCCGGGACAGGGAACCGTTGTGCTTGATCACCCCCTCCAGTGTTTCCCAGGTCAGGTTGAGGCCGTCGAAATCGGCGTAGCGGCGCTCGAGCCGGGTGACCACGCGCAGGCTCTGGGCATTGTGATCGAAGCCTCCGAAAGGCTCCATCATTTCATTGAGAGCCTCCTCGCCGGCGTGGCCGAAGGGCGGATGCCCGAGGTCGTGGGCCAGCGCCAGGGCTTCGGCCAAGTCCTCGTTGAGACAGAGATAACGGCAAGCCGAACGGGCGATCTGCGCCACCTCCAGGCTGTGGGTCAGCCGGGTGCGGAAGTAATCGCCTTCATGGTTGACGAAAACCTGGGTCTTGTACTCGAGCTTGCGAAAGGCGGCGGAATGGATGATGCGGTCACGGTCGCGCTGAAAACAGCCGCGGGTGGCGCTTTCTGGTTCCTTGAAAAGACGGCCTCGGCTGGCGCCGGCATGGCAGGCATAAGGGGCAAGATGATGGTCGGCGGCCATGGCGGAAACCTACAAGGCGCGGCATTGCCAAGCAACGAGTTTGACAAATCGCCAGGACTGATTACATAAGTACGGCTATGACCTGAACTCGTCTTATGGGAGCTTTAGATATTGGAAACCGAGTCTGACATCGGTGAAAAAATGATCACCATTTCGGCCAACGCCGCCAAGCGCATCTCCGAACTCGTCGGCGAGGATGGAAACGTGGCTAAGATGATGCGCGTCGCCATTTCCAGCGGCGGCTGTTCCGGTTTCCAGTACGGATTTAGCCTCGACGACCAACGCCGCGAGGACGACCTGGTTTTCGAGCGGAGTGGCATCCAAGTGGTCGTCGACGAGGTTTCCCTGAATCTGCTCGACGGCGCCGAACTCGACTATGTCGAAGACCTGATCGGCTCCTATTTCTCGCTCAAGAATCCACAAGCCACCTCTTCTTGCGGCTGCGGCAGCTCGTTCGCCATCTGACGGCGGCGGAGCGGCCGAAGCGGCGAATTCGGGTTTCATTCAGGCGGCACCGGCCGTTTGCGGCCCTCCTCGTCGAGGGCGACGTAAACGAACGCGCCCTCGGTCACCTTGATCTGCCGCTGCTCGCCTCGGCGCATGGTCCAGACCTCCACCAGGAGGGTGATCGAAGTGTCGCCGACCCGCTGGATCTCGGTATGGCAGCAGACCACGTCACCGACACGGACCGGCAAGTGAAAGCTCATCCCCTTGACCGCCACGGTGGCGACCCGGCCCTTGGCCCTGTTGCCGGCGGCGATGCTGCCGGCGATGTCCATCTGCGACAAGATCCAGCCGCCAAAAATGTCGCCGGAAGGGTTGGTGTCGGCCGGCATGGCGAGGCTGCGGATGGAAAGTTCCCCTTTCGGCCGCGGGTTCTCTTCGGACATGACTCTTTTCTCCATCGACACAACATATTGTAATATTCAAATGCTTCCCTACTTTATCATGCTTGCCTTCGCCCGACAGGGTTTTTAGGATAATCTCCGCAGGAGGCCGATTCGCTTCCTCGCGGGGGCGCCATGACGGCGCCGATTGGGATATGCGGAATGAACGACCTTTTTGACCTGGCGGAGGAACGGGCCGCCGGCACGGCGGCGGCCAGGAAATCGAAACCCAAGCCGCCGGCGGACCGGCAACGGGATTATTCCGCCAAGGACATCGAAGTCCTCGAGGGACTGGAACCGGTGCGCCGGCACCCGGGCATGTTCATCGGCGGCACCGACGAGGCGGCCATGCATCATTTAGTGGCCGAGGCACTTGACAACGCCATGGACGAGGCGGTGGTCGGGCACGCCAGCCGCATCGATTTGCACTTGGCCGCCGATCAAACGGTGATGGTATCCGACAACGGCCGCGGCATCCCCGTCGATTCTCATCCCAAGTTCAAGGCCAAATCGGCCCTGGAAGTGATCATGACGACGCTGCATTCGGGCGGCAAGTTCGGCGGCGATGCCTATCGAACCTCCGGCGGCCTGCATGGGGTGGGCATTTCCGTGGTCAACGCCTTGTCGGACCGGCTGTCGATCGAAGTCGCCCGCGAACGCAA
>DUZD01000031.1 GCA_013349695.1 Rhodospirillaceae bacterium | reverse complement strand
GATTTCGGCGCTGGCGTAGTACGCCACGAACAGGACATCCGGGCCGGTGTCGAAGGGAGGCTTCGACAGCCCGGAAAGTTCCTCCTGCCATAGCCGAATAGTCTGACTGCTCCGCGCCTCCCGGGCCACCATGCAGACGGGGGTAGGGTTGTCACCGTCGGCCCCGAAGAACTCGAAGTCGCCGCACCAAATCTCGGAGAACGGGAGGCAGTCCAGCACGCCCGGCGAAACGCCACCGTTCTGGGGATTGAGTGGGACCACGGCCTTATTCCCCGTACAGTTGTTGCACCACGGGATGATCCCTGGAGTCGATGCGCTTGCCCTCCTTGAAGGCCAATTCGAGCAACTCCTGTAAGGTTTTGGCCGGCCACTGTGGTTCGGGGATATTGCCCTTCGCCTGGTAAACCGAATATCCGCCCTCGGACATATTGGCGACCATGCGAATCCAGTTTGCTTCAGCGAGCTTAGCGGCCTCCCTGGAACTCTCGTGCCAGGAATTCCTGCGGCCATCCTGGTCGGGCACGGCGAGCGGCCAAAAGAACACTACGCCCTGCCGGTTTTGGCAAAGCAGCAATTCGACATGGCGTGCGTCCTCGGCCAGGATATGGAGAACCTCCGGCGTAACGACATAGAACTCGCGCTCGTCTTTCAGTTCGAGGATGGCGCACAGGAGTCGGTAATCTGGATCGGTGTTAACCCGGAAAAACTCCTGCCTGTTCGGCTTGCGCACCGGGATGCGCAAAAGGATTTTCTTCGCCCCGATGGTGTTGACATCCCCGGTGATCCGGAGGCTGTCGGGGTCGAAGGGGTTGGGTGCTGCCATCGTGGAAGGCGAATCATTTTGATCTGTCTTTTGACGTTCCTTTCGAACATTCGCTGGTGTTGGTAAAGGTGCCGGCGTCGGCCCATGCCTGAAGGTCGCTTTCCGCACAGGCCATCACCCGGCGGTTTTCGTTTGTCCAGCATGATCAGCCCCCCTGGATGAATGCGTCCAGGTCTTCCCGGAAATGGAAAATTCTGCCCCCGACACGAACCACTCGGGGACCTTTACCTTGGCAGGACCAGGTAGCGAGAGTTTTAGGCTTTACGCCTAAGTACTTTACTGCGTTCTCCCGGTCCATCCGACCATCGGGAAGCACGCGGATACAGGGCCTCTCGATAGTGATATCTGGCATCATTGTTTTTCTCCCTTACAAAATAAGGCATTACATAATAAGGTATTACATGGATTACAATAGCCCCGTATATGTAGTCAACCCCAAAAATGGGGTTATTTTGGTTGACAAGTTTCTATGAATTGCCTTATCGTTCTATGAGATCGAAACGAACCAACGGGGTTTGACTGCAATGGCCAAGCGCAAGTCGTCTGATACGGTAGATATCAAAATCCGAATGAAGGAGCCTGTGCGAAGGAAAATTGAGCAGGCGGCGGCCAAGCGTGGCGTATCCATGAACGCTGAAATGGTCTCTCGCCTTGAGCAGTCCTTCACATCAGAAGATTATATGGCGCTTGTATTTGGAGACTCGACGGCGGGCAGATTTGTGAGGAGTCTCCTCGACGCCAAGAAGATAATTGAAGGGTACACCCAGAAATCGGTATGGGAAGACTTGGAGGCTCATACAGCCATGAGAGCCGCTGCCGACGAAATCTTTTTGGGCCACCAGCCGGATACAACGATAGACCTTGCGGAGCGAAGGCTTAAACATCGTGATCTATTCAAGTCTTTGGAAAAAAAAGGCGGCTCGCCGCCTGATGATCCGGGTCTAGGCCCAATTAAAAAGGCGGAAATCTTGGGCCGCTCCGCCGCTGACTTTATTCGCAAGGGTTACAAGAATGAACTTCAAAAACTCGCCGAGGTAAGAGCGGCTGAAGCGGCTACAGTGCCTTCTAGGTTTGAGGATTCTTAAAATGACCCTCCGCTTCTCCCGTCTTGACCGAAAAGCAATTCGCGCCCTGAAGCCTGGCGAGAAGATCACCGAACACGGCATCGCGGCGGAACGGCTCGGGGATGGCGATGTTCGGTATTCCGTCAACGTCATGGTGGATGGCCAGCGGATACACCGGGTTATCGGACGGGAAAGCGATGGCGTTACCCGGTCTCAGTGTGAAGAGTTTATTGAGACCAAGCGCACCGATGCCAGGGAAGGAAGGCTTTCACTTCCCAAGGGGCGCAAAACCTATTTGACCTTCGCCAAGGCAGCCGAGGACTACTTGAAGCGCCTTGAGGAAACCGGCGGGAAAAATATCAAGGCCAAGCGCCGGCAACTTAATCTGTATCTGAAGACATTCTTCGGAAATCAGCGTCTTGGTGCCATCACATCTTTCACGGTTGACCGTTACAAGAAGCGCCGCAAAGAAACAGGGGCTTGCAATGGCACCATTAACCGGGAGCTCGCCACCCTATCCCAACTCTTCAACAAAGCCTTGGAGTGGAAGTGGATCAGGGCGCATCCCTGCAAAATCACCAAGCTGCAAGAAAGCAAAGGCCGCATTATTGCTTTAAGCGACGATCAGGCGGAAGCTCTGTTACAGGCCGCCGTCCAGGATGAAGCGCCTGACTGTTGGCTTTTCGTAGCCTTCGGTCTCAATACGGCCATGCGTCACAGTGAAATCCTACGCACCCGGTTTGACCATTTGGACCTGGATAATCTCCGGCTCCATGTCCCCCAAGCCAAGGCGGGAATGCGGGACCAGCCGATCACGCCAGAACTTGCCGACATTCTCCGGAAGGAACGTGGAATGCGAGACGATCCGGAAGGATGGATTTTTCCTTCACCGCGTCCGAACGCAACCAAGAAAGGCTACAGGGACCGAATGGGCACCCCATTCCGCCGCGCCGTAATTGGTGCTGGCCTCGATCCCTTGCAGATTACCCCGCACGTCATGCGCCACACGGCGATAACCAACCTCGTAAAGGCCGGTGTTGACCTTCCAACGATCCAGAAAATCAGCGGTCATAAGACGGTGGCTATGGTGCTGCGTTATTCTCACGTTCACGGGCAACATATTGACGCCGCCATCCGCAAAATCGGCCGTGGAGTGCCGGAACATCAGAGGAATACAAAACCTCGAAAACGGTCTAATTCGCTAACCGTCGGGGAACAAACCGGCTGACACGATTACACAGGAATTACACATACCTAAGAATTGGTCTTGTGTAATTATACTGCTAACCCATTAGAAATAAATGGTATCTAGGGGTAGAATTGAACCGCCGACACGCGGACTGATCGTCGCGGCGCCGGCCTCGGGAAGTGGCAAGACGGTGCTCACGTTGGTCTTGTTGCGGCATTTCCGCGAACGGGGCCTGGCCGTTTCCTCGTTCAAGACCGGACCCGACTACATCGACCCGGTTTTCCACCGGATGGCCGGCGGCAGAGAGTGCTTCAACCTGGACCCCTGGGCCATGCGGCCGGCAACCATCGCCGCCATCGCCGGCCGAATCGCCGAAGAGGCGGAACTGGTAATCGGCGAGGGGGTCATGGGGCTGTTCGACGGCGCCGCCAATGGCACCGGCTCGACGGCCGATCTGGCGGCGGCGCTGGGGCTTCCGGTGGTTCTGGTGATCGACGTCCGGAGCCAGGCCGGGAGCGCCGCCGCCGTCGTGCACGGGTTCTCCACCTTTCGCGGGGACGTCGAGATCGCCGGAGTGGTTTTCAACCGCGCCGGTGGCGACAACCATGTCGAGACCATAAGGGAGGCTTGCCGCGGTCTCGGCGCGCCAATTCTCGGCTTTCTGCCGCGCCGCGAGAAATTTAGACTTCCAGACCGTCATCTGGGCCTTGTCCAGGCGGTCGAGCATCCTGACATCGAAGGCTTTTTGGACGGCGCGGCGACGGCGGCCGCGGAGCATATCGACTTCGCCG
The DNA here is from genome assembly GCA_013349695.1 of Rhodospirillaceae bacterium. Taxonomy (GTDB): domain Bacteria; phylum Pseudomonadota; class Alphaproteobacteria; order Rhodospirillales; family 2-02-FULL-58-16. The sequence continues at coordinate 12,520 of DUZD01000031.1, read as the reverse complement.
CGTTGCTGGAAGCGACCCGCCCGTTCCGTCCCTCGCCGGGCAACCCGACGGACGTCCCGCCCGCCCTCGGACAAAGAATCGCGGTGGCGCGGGACAAGGCCTTCTCCTTCGCCTATCCCCATCTGCTCGAAGGCTGGCGGCAGGGGGGAGCGGAGATTCTCATGTTCTCCCCGCTTGCCGACGAACCGCCGCACGAATCGGCCGACGCGGTCTTCCTGCCGGGAGGTTACCCGGAACTGCATGCCGGACGGCTGGCTGGCAACACAAACTTCCTGGAAGGGCTAAGGAAGGCGGCCTCCCGCGACGCCGTGATCTATGGCGAATGCGGCGGCTACATGGTGCTGGGCGAGGGGCTGGTGGACGCCGGAGGAAATCGCCACCGGATGGCCGGCCTCCTGGCGTTGGCGACATCGTTTGCCGAACGGCGGCTGCACCTTGGCTATCGCCAGATGGTGTTGCCGGCCGACGGGCCGCTGGGCCTCGCCGGGAGCCGCTATCGCGGCCACGAGTTCCACTACGCGACAATCCTCGATGAAGGCCCCGGCGGGCCGCTTTTCAGTTGCCTTGATTCCACCGGCAAGGCACTGGGTGGAGCCGGCTGCCGGCGGGGAACGGTCATGGGGTCTTTCCTGCACCTGATCGACGCCGCCTGAGTGGCGGCGGAACGGTGCGGTTTCACCATCCGATGCTCATTGATTTCTTGATGATCCATGCGAAGCCGAAAGGCGGCTGAAGACGTATCCGGAACAGCCGCCCATGGCCAGCCAGAAGAGAAGGCTGGCGGCCAGGGTGGCGCTGACGAAACTCGCCGCCAGCTCCGCCGGGACCGGGCCGGCTTGCGAGAAATCCACCAGCGCCTCTCCGAATACCAGCGGCGCGGCTATCAATATTGCGCCCGCTCCCTTTATCGCCGGACGCCGGAAAAAAACGACAAGGCCCAGGCCGCTCGCCGTGGCGATGCCAGTTACCGCCCACAGGAGCTGCCGCGTGGCTACGTCGCCCGGCATCATTCCGGGGAGGACGGGAGGAATATTCAGGGCCGGTGCCAAGCTGAAAGCGACGAATCCGCCAGCCCCCCAGAGCAGCCCCTCCCGCCAATCCGGGTTGCCGCGCATGGCGAGGGCCGCCGCCAGCACGAGGGCGAATCCGATGCCGCTCAGGATGTTGAACAGAACCGTGTGGAAGAATCGCCCGAGCCCGTCCGCCGGCTGCCATTCGGCCGCGGCCAAAGGCGATTCCCGGTTGGATTGGACGGCGCCTTGCCGACTCGGGGCCATCGCCTCGTACTTTTCCGCCTGCCAGACGAGAGGCAAGACCCTGAAGGCTTGAATACCGCTGAGAAGAATGCCGGCGACCAATCCGCCGATGATCGCCGCGAAGAAGATTCTGCGAAACGCCGCGGCCATCAATGGCAGGGGAAATTAAGGGCGTGTCTAGTGTCGTGGGCCGCGTTATGGATTTCGGCCGGTTGAGCAAACCCAACACCGAACAAGATCATGGCACCAAGCATGATGGCCAGCAACGCCGCTGTCTTGACGTTGGAATCGGCTTTGGACAACACATGCGACGGAACGGCGGTACGGTATGACAACGGACCTCTCCCCCTTCTTTTTCGTTCGGTGGACCCTTATCGGACTATAGGAAACGGACCGGGGGACGACAAGGGAAATAGTCTCCTTCCCCCCGACTCGACTCATTCCAGCCACTCGGACAGGAACGTCTCCTGCCGCGCCGCTTCCTGGTCGGCGCGTATCCTCTCCAGAAGGAGCCCGGCGCCTTCATCCCCGGACCCCTCCCAGGTCTCGAAGCAGACCAGTTCGTCGAGGGGGAGGCGCGGCCGCCAGCCGACGGTCTCCAGTTCCGGCTTTTTGTGAAAACAGCTCACGTAACCGAGACAGAGATAGGCGATGGGGACGACCCTCCGGGGTATTCCCAAAACCCGCTTGAGGGCGGGTTGGTCGTAAATGCTCACCCAGCCGACGCCGATTCCCTCGGCCCGCGCCGCCAGCCACAGGTTCTGCACGGCGCAGACACTGCTGTAGAGGTCCATGGACTTGATGTGGGTGCGTCCCAACACCACCGGCCCGGCGCGGTCGCGGTCGCAGGTAACGCAGATGTTGACCGGCGATTCGAGAATGCCCTCAAGCTTGAAAGTCTCGTAGACCTCCCGCCTCTCGCCATCGAACATCCCGGCGGCCTCGGCGTTGGCTTGCTCGAAGAGCCGGTGGACATCTCGCTTGGTTTCATGGGCGCGGATGACGATGAAGGACCAGGGCTGCATGAACCCCACCGAGGGTGCGTGGTGCGCCGCCATGAGGATGCGGCTCAACACCTCGTCCGGCACCGGCTCGGGCAGGAACTCGCCGCGCACGTCGCGGCGCGTAAAGATGGCCCGGTAGAGGCCGCTTTTCAGATCGTCGGTGAAGGCGTGGTTTTCCATTTTAGTGGCCTGTATCATGGAAAGACCGGGGCGCGCTTGACCAAGCGCTTCCCTTGTGTTCCCTCCGGGCCGGACTATAGCAGTCTTTCCGTGGCGCCGGGAAGGGGGCTTGAGCTAAAGTGGAGGCCATGGATGATCATCATTCCGGTCGCCCCCTCCGGCGGGGCTGGACCACCGGCGCCTGCGCCGCCGCCGCCGCCAAGGCGGCGGCCCGCGCGCTGCTGGGCGGCGGCTTCCCGGACCCGGTGAGCGTCACCCTGCCGAAGGGGCAAAAGCCGAGCTTCGCCTTGTCGCGGCAAGTGCTCGCCGACGGCCGGGCCACTGCTGGAATCATCAAGGACGCCGGCGACGATCCCGACATCACCGACGGCGCCGAGGTGGTGGTCTCCGTCGAGGCCAGCGAGCCGGAGGGCGGCGTCGCCTTTAAAGCCGGAGAAGGGGTCGGGACGGTGACCCTGCCCGGCCTGCCGCTGGCCGTCGGCGAGCCGGCCATCAACCCGGCGCCGCGCCGCATGATCGCCGAGGCGCTGAAAACAGTGGCCGACGAGTTCGGGGCGGCGGCGGACTTTACGGTCACGGTCTCCATCCCCGGTGGCGAGAGGCTGGCCGAGAAGACCCTCAACGGGCGGCTCGGCATCCGTGGCGGGCTTTCCGTCCTCGGCACCACCGGGGTGGTGGTGCCGTACTCCTGCTCGGCCTGGATAGCCAGCATCCACCAGGGGGTCGACGTGGCCCGGGCCACCGGCCTCGATCACATCGCCGGCGCCACCGGCGGCACCTCGGAGGCCGCCGTCAAGGTCCTCCACGGACTGCCCGAGGAGGCCCTGATCGGCATGGGCGACTTCGCCGGCGGCCTATTCAAGTACCTTCGCGGGCACCCGGTGCCCCGGCTCACCGTTGCCGGCGGCTTCGCCAAGATGGTCAAGCTGGCCCAGGGCCGCCTCGACTTGCATTCGGCCAAGTCGAAGGTCGACTTCCGCCAACTGGCCGGACTGCTGGAAGGCTTCGAGGCGCCGGTGGAGGCGGTGCGCCGGGCGCGGGCCGCCAACACCGCCGCCGAGGTGCTGGATATCGCCCGCTCCCTGGACCTGCCGCTCGCTGAACAGGTGGCGCGGCAAGCCCGCGAGGTGGTGCTTGCCAATCTCGACGACACCATCGCGGTGGACGCGGTGGTGTTCGACCGCGACGGCGGGCTGATCGGCCATGCCGGGACCTGAGACGCTGCTGATCCTCGGCGGCACGGCGGAAGCCCGGGCGCTCGCCGATGCCGCCGTCGAAGCCTTCGCGGACCGCCTGAAGGTGGTCACCTCGCTGGCCGGCCGGGTCGATCCCGCGAGCCCGGTCCCTGGCGAGCTCCGCGTCGGCGGCTTCGGCGGAGCGGCGGGTCTGGCCGCCTACCTGCGCGCCGAGGACATTGGCCTCGTCATCGACGCCACCCATCCTTTCGCCGCCATCATCTCGGTCAACGCCCGCGCCGCCTGCAATGGAACCGGGGTGCCGCGTCTGACGCTCTTCCGGCCGCCCTGGACGCCGCCGCCCGGCCTCGAATGGATCGAGGCCGGGAGCCTGGAGGCGGCGGCGGCGCTCCTGCCCGGCGCCGGGCGGCGGGCTTTCCTGACCGTCGGAAGCGGCGGCGCGAAAGCTTTCGCGAACATGCCGGGCCTGTGGTTCCTGGTGCGCCTGATCGCGCCGCCCGAGGCGGCCTTGCCGTTGGCCGATTACGCCGTAACCATTGGCCGCCCGCCGTTTACGGTGGAGAATGAGCGACGCCTGATCCGCGAATACCAGATTGACCTGCTGGTTACCAAGCAAAGCGGCGGCAAGGCCACGGAGGCGAAGATTGTCGCCGCCAAGGAGGCCGGGATTCCGGTCATCGCCGTCCGCCGTCCCGACCCCGAACCGGGTGACGTTGTCATCACCGTGGAAGAGGCCCTGGCTTGGCTCGAACGGCGGCTTTAACCTTCGGCCTGAGAATGTGGTGGTGGGAAGCGGAATAGAGCCGGCTGTCGGTGAAGTCGGTGTCTCCCAGCACCCGGCCGACCAGGATCAGCGCCGTGCGGGTGATGCCGGCCGCCTTCACCTTGTCCTGGATGTCGGCCAGGGTACCGCCGATGAACCGTTCGTCGGGCCAGCTCACCCGGTAGGCGACCACCACCGGGCAGTCGGCCCCGTAGCGTGGGATCAACGCGCCGACCACCGCCGCCAAGTTGTTGACCGAGAGATGAATGGCGAGCGTCGCCCCGCTACGTCCCAGGGTCTCCAGGTCCTCGCCCTCGGGCATGGCGGAGCTACGTATCGCGGTGCGGGTCAGCACGATGGTCTGGCTGACGTCCGGCAGGGTAAGTTCCCGTTTCATTGCCGCCGCCGCCGCCGCGTATACCGGTACGCCGGGTGTTACGTCATATGGGATGTCCAGTTCGTCCAGGCGGCGCATCTGCTCGGCGGTCGCCCCGTAAAGCGAGGGATCGCCGGAGTGGACCCGGGCCACATCGTAACCCTTGCCGTCGGCGGTTTGGATCTCGCTCATGATCTGGTCCAGGTTCAGCGGCGCGGTATCCACCACCCTTGCCCCCTCGGGGGCCTCGGCGATCACCTCCCTGGGGACCAGCGATCCGGCATGGAGGACCACCGGGCAGACGCGGATCAGCGCCAAGCCCCTGACCGTGATGAGATCGGGCGCGCCCGGTCCGGCGCCGATAAAATGGACGGTCATGACGGCTCCTCCATCTTCGCGGCATAGCCGCGGGGGGTATAGACCCAGCGGCGGCCGCCCAGGCGCGCCGTCCGGGTCTGGCTGTTGCCGATGAGGACCAAGCTCAGCATGTCGGCGCGGTCGGCCTCCAATTCATCGAGGCGGAAAACCTCCACCGTTTCGTCCTCGCGGCCCAGGTTGCGGGCCAGCACCACCGGCGTCTCCGGAGGGCGCTTTTCCAGGAGGATATCGCGGGCGGCGGGAAGCTGGGCGCGTCGCCGTTTCGAGACCGGATTGTAGAGGGCAACCACGAAATCGCCCGCCGCCGCCGCCCGCAGGCGATGCTCGATAGTCTCCCAGGGGGTCAGCAGGTCGGAAAGCGAGATCGTGCAGAAGTCGTGCCCCACCGGCGCCCCGATTCGCGCCGCCGCCGCCTGAAAGGCCGAGACGCCGGGAACCACGGTGACCTCGACGCGGTTCCAGTCGGCGCGGTCCTCGCGGTCCATGAGTTCGAGGGCGAGAGTGGCGAGGGCGTAAATTCCGGCGTCGCCCGAACAGACCAAGGCCACGTCCCTGCCCACGGCGGCGAGGTCGAGAGCCTTGCGGGCGCGGGCTTCTTCTTGGGCAATGGGGCTCTCGTGGCGGTCCTTGCCATCGATGAGGTCGGCGACGAGGTCAAGGTAGAGCTTGTAGCCGACCACGTCGGTGGCGGCGCGCAGGCGCTCCGTCGCCTCCGGAGTCCGCCAGCCGGCGGCGCCGGGTCCGATTCCGATCACCGCCAGCCGGCCCCGTGAACGGCCGACGCGCGCCGGGTCGATATCGCCGGCGGCGCTGGCAATGGCGCAGGTGGCGCGTTCGGATTTCCGCTTCTCGACGACCAGCCGCCCCTCCGGCCCGGCGGCGGCGAGCGCCGCCCCCTCGGCGACGCCGTGGCAGCCCACCTCGCGGAATACCGTTTCCGAGGGATTGGCCAGCCGGGGCATCTCGGCATTCAGTTCCGCCGCCGTGAAGAAGCGGGCCGGCACGCCGAGGCAATCGGCCGCCGCCAGCACCGCCGCCTCGTCGGCCTTGATGTCGAGGGAGGTCAGGCAGGCCACGGCCTGGCGCGCCAAGCCGGCTTCGGAGAGGCTCCGCTCCACCAGATCCGTCAATTCCTCCGCCGCGGCACCCCGCTCGCAGCCGACCCCGACGGCGAGTACAGGCGGATGCATCACCAGATCGTCCCCCGGATCGGTCACCGCCCGATCGGTGACGCGCACCCGGAGGCCGCCTTCGTCCGCGAAAGGAGCGCCGGATTCGGTAAGCCATGAGGCATTCCCGGCCTCCACGGCGAGGGCCACCGGCTGGCCAGCCAGGAGGGCGGCGGCGATCCCCTTGGCCGCCACGTGGTTGGCGATCCGCCAGCCCGGCGGCGGATCGTCAAGGGCCAGCCCGAAGCGGACGTCGCCGGCGGTGGTGATGGCGGCGGTCCCGCCGGTGGCCCCGGCGATGGCCTGGGCCAGCCGGTTGGCGCCGTTGTGCCCCCCCAGCAGGGGCACGGCGGCGCTTCCGTCCTCGGCGACGGCGACCACCGGCGGTTCGGTTTTCTTATCGGCGGCCAGCGGAGCCAGCGCCCGGACCATGATGCCGGCGGCGCAGATTCCGACGATGGGCCGGCCGGCCGCGAACAGCGAGCGCAGGTGGCCGGCGGTGTCGCTGAAGGTCTCGTCGGCCCCATCGGCCCGTTCCCGGAGGCCGTGAACAGCGGCGTCCGGCAGTACGTCCTTGATTTCCCCTGCGAGGGCAAGCCCACCGGGGCCAATCGCGACGATCACGGCGCCGCGGGGGATTGCGGTCATGGCGCCGCCGCCATCCCCTTGCGGACGAGGATCATCGAGAAGTAGGGCGCCCGCCCGTCGTCCACCTCGTTGAGGGGGAGCACCTTCTCGCCGTCGAGGCAGGCCCGCTCCACATAGCGGGCGCCGTCCTCCAGACCCAGGCGCGACAGCACCCGGCGCACCTTGGGCAAGTGCCGCCCCACCTTCATGATGGCGGCGGCGTGAACCGAAACCAGCCGGGCCTCCAGTTCTTCTTCCGGCAGGGGCGCGGGCAATACAGCCAGGGTCTCGTTGCGCGAGACCAGCGGCATGGCCGCCGCCGCCGCGCAGGCGGTCAGCGACGAGACGCCGGGGACCACCTCCACCGGATGGCCTCCCTCCAAGCGGATAAGCACGTACATGAAGGAGCCGTAGAACAAAGGGTCCCCTTCGCAGAGCACCGCCACGTCGCGTCCCGCCTCCAGGTGGGCAACGATCTCGGAGACATAGCGGTCGTAATGGGCATCGGCGGGCGCGTCGCCGGCGATCATGGGCATGCGCAAGGCGATTTCGGCCTGCCCGCCCGGCAAGTGCGCCGCCGCGATGGCGCGGGTCATGCTGTCGCCCTTTTCCGGCGCCGGATAGGCGATGGCCGGCACCTCCCGGAGAATGCGTAGCGCCTTGAGGGTCAGCAACTCCGGATCGCCGGGACCAACGCCCAGGCCGTAGAGGGTCCCGGTCATGGCTTCACCGCCGCCAACTGAGTGATTTCCATCATCGGCTTGAAGCCGGCGAGGCGGCCGACAGGCCCGGCGCGGGCGACGCCAAGGCGGACCAGCTCGCCACCCCACGCCTCGTGGAAGGCGAAGAGCGACGCCTCGGCCTCGATTGTGGCGGCGTTGGCGACAAGGCGGCCGCCGCCGCCGAGCGCCTCCCGGCAGAACTCCAGAAGGCCGGGCGTGGAAACGCCGCCGCCCAGGAATATGGCATCGGGCCGGGGCTCGAGGCCTTCCAAGGCGCCGGGTGCCTCGCCTCGCGTCACCTCCAGCCTGGGGACGCCGAGCGCCGCCCCGTTGTGGGCAATGGCGGCGCAGCGGGCGGCGTCGCGCTCCACGGCGAGCGCCTCCGTGGTCGGCTCGGCGCGCAGCCATTCGATGGCTACCGAGCCGCTGCCCGCTCCCAGGTCCCACAGCCGCTGTCCGGGGGCCGGCATCAACCGGGCGAGGGTGACGGCGCGGACCTCCCGCTTGGTGATCTGGCCGTCATGCTCGAAGGCGTCGTCGGGAAGTCCGGGCACGCGAGGTAGCCAGCGCGCCTCCCCTCCAGCCGCGCATTCGACGGCGATGGTGTTGAGGTCGGCGGCGCGGGGGTGGCCCCAGTCTTCGGCGTGGCCCTCCAGCCGGCGTTCGTCCGCCCCGCCCATGTGTTCGAGCACCGTCAGCCGGCTGGCCCCGAAGCCCCGTCCGCGGAGCAGCTCCGCCACCTTGCCGGGCGTCTCGCCGCCGCGGCCGAGGACAAGCAGGCGGGCGTTTGGTGTCAGGAAGAAATTGAGACACTCCAAAGGACGGCCGTGGAGGGTCAGGGTCTCCACGTCGGGCAGCGACCAGCCCATTCGGGCGCAGGCCAGGCTAAAGGCGCCTGGGGCGGGTATCACGGTCATTTCCGCGATGTCGAAACGGCGCGTCAGAACGGCGCCTACCCCGTAGCAGAAAGGATCGCCCGAAGCGAGCACGACCACCCGCCGGCCCCGCATGGCCGCGATACGGCCCAAGGTTTTGGGGAATCCCTCGCCCCAGGCGATGCGCTCGGCTTCTTCTCCCGAAACCTTGGAAAGATGACGCTCGCCGCCGACCAGGACCTCGGCGGTGTCGATGAGGACACGGGCCGCCGGGCTCAGGCCTTCCTGCCCGTCCTCGCCAATGCCGACCACGGAGAGCCAGGGCTTCACCCTTCATTTCCGGTGAGCGCGTTGACTGCCGCCGCCGCCAGGGCGCTGCCGCCGCGCCGGCCCTGGAGCGTGATATAGGGGACGCTGCCCGCCACTGCGATCAAGGCTCCCTTGGATTCGGCGGCGCCGATGAAGCCGACGGGAAAGCCGATGACCAGCGCCGGCCGGCCGGCCCCAGCCGCCAACAGCTCAAGGAGGTGGAACAGCGCCGTCGGTGCGTTGCCGATCGCCACCACGGCGCCCTCCAGCATGGGCCGCCACAAGTCGACCGCGGCCGCCGAGCGTGTGGTGCCGGCCGCCTTGGCGGATTGGGCGACGCCTTCCGCGTTCAAGGTGCAGACGGTCTCGTTCCCGGCCGGCAGGCGGTCGCGGATAATCCCCACCCTCAGCATTTCCGAATCCGTGAGCACCGGCGCCCCGTCCGCCAGCGCCGCCCGCCCCGCCGCCGCCGCGCCGGCGCTGAAGTCGAGGTCGGCGACGATATCCGGCATGCCGCAGGCGTGGACCATGCGCGCCGCCACCGGCCGGATGTCCTCGGGGAAAGCGTCCAGTTTAACCTCGGCGCCGATGGCCTCGATTGAGCGGCGGCGGATTTCTTCGGGATCATGGATGTAATCAAACATGGCATCGGCCCCCGCCGTCCTGGGACGGCCAGGCCTCCTCCCGTTCCTCGAGGTCATGGGGAAGGGGATGGTGGTCCCGACGATAGAGCCGGTTGTGGTGATGGCGCGCGTGGTCGGCGTCGGTGCCGATGCCGCGGACGTGATGATGATGGCCCGTCTGTTTCATTCCTACCTCGCCTTCGTAGCCGATGATTTGCTCCCGGTACTTGCAGAGCCGGCAGTTCATGTTGTTGTCGCCGGACAGAGTCTCGTTCACCCGTTCGGCGAAGCTCTCGATCAGATTTGGATGGTCATTGATATAGCCTGCCTTGAGGAATTCGATTTCCGGATGCCGCGCCGCCGCCTCGTCGGTCCAGTCGTGGATACGCCGGACCAGGACGCCGGTGAACAGGAAATAAGGGAAAACGACAATCCGCCGGTATCCAAGTTTCGCCGCCCTGGCAAGGCCGGCGTCGACGAGTGGATAGGTCACGCCGCTGTAGCTGGTCATTCCCCAGCCGAAGCCCATCCCCTCCCAGAGCATCCTCGTGACCTTGGAGATGTTGGAGTTGGCGTCCGAGTCGCTGGTCCCGCGCCCCACCACCATGAGCAAGGTCTCTTTTCGCGCCACCTCGGCCGCGGCCCGTTTCACGGCCTCCTCGATGCGTTCGCTGGAGGCCCGCAGCAACTTTGCGTCGACGGCCAGCTCGCGGCCGAAGAGGACCTCGATGCCGGGGTTCTCGGCGGCGAACTCGTTGATTTCCGACGGCAAGTCGTTCTTCACGTGGCCGGCGGCGAATAGCATTCCGGACAGGCAGACGATGCGCTTGGCCCCGCGTCCCTTCAGCTTCTCCAGGCCCTCGCGGATGACGGGCTTGGCGAACTCCAGGAACCCGCTCTCGACATCGTAGTGGGGAAACCGTCCGCGCATGTGCGCGGCTAGGGAGTTGAATTCGCTGACGGCTTCGCCGTCGCGGCTGCCGTGTCCGCAGATCATGATAGCAGTGTTGGAGGTCATGGTGCTTGGTCCTTGCCTTCGAGCGTGATGATACCGGGGTGTCTGGTCATTGCCTCCGGACGGTCCCGCGAGGGGCTGAATATAGGTGTTCCCAGTCTCTCTGTCAGTGTTCAAATCCCGCCCCGGACATTTCTCGTCAAGGCATTTTCGTTGACGCTCCGCCCGGCTCGAACCAGACTCCCGTTAATGTTTGTTTTCGGTCTCCCCGGCTCCGTTCAGGGTTTCGACCCGCTGTTCCTGGTTCTGGCCGCCCTGGCCCTGGAAGCGGTGGCGGGAGGGCTTCGTTTTCCTTCCGCGCCGCATCCGGTCGGAATCATCGGATCGCTTGTCGCCGTCTTCGATCGCTGGCTCAACCGCGAGAGTTCAAGCGAGGGCGTCCGCTTCGTCTTCGGGGGGATGGTGGTGCTTATCGTCGTTACCGCTTGCGGCGGCATCGGCTGGGGGGTCGGTTGGCTAACCCGCGCCCAGCCCTTCGGTTGGGGGATCGAGTTGGTTCTGGCCACGTTGCTGATCTCCCAGCGGAGTCTTCACGGCCACGTTCGCGCCGTAGCCGACGCCCTGGAGAACGGTGGAGTGGAGGAGGGACGCATGGCCGTCGCCCATATCGTCGGCCGCGATCCGGCCAGCCTGGATTGCCATGGCATCGCCCGGGCTTCCATAGAGTCCTGCGCCGAGAATTTCAGCGACGGCGTGGTCGCGCCGGTGTTCTGGTACGCCCTTTTCGGGATGCCGGGGTTGCTGGCCTACAAAGCGGTCAACACCATGGACAGTATGATCGGTTATCGGACCCCCCGTTATCGCGCCTTCGGAAAGGCGGCGGCGCGCCTCGACGATCTTCTCAACCTGATTCCGGCCCGGCTGGCCGGCCTGCTTATCTCATTGGCGGCGATTGCCGCGCCTTCGGCCCATCCGGCGGCGGCGGTGAGGACCATGTTGCGGGACGCCAGCCGGCACGGGTCCGTCAATGCCGGTTGGCCGGAGGGTGCGATGGCCGGGTCTCTGGGCCTGGCGCTGGCCGGACCACGCAGCTATCCGAACGCCGTCGCCGAGGATTCCTGGATAGGCGGCGGCACGCCCGACGCCACCGCCGGGGACATTCACCGGGCACTCCGTGTTTATGTTTTCGCCTGTCTGTTCAACGCTGCCTGGGTGGCGGCGTTGTTCATGCTTCGATGACCTTGGCGGCGGCCAGCAGGCCATCGAGGTCCAGATGGTCCTCCAGATGGCGGGCGACGCCGTCCAGTACGGTTTCCATCAGGCTGTCATAGGCGATGCCGCCGCCGTCCCGCCGGCGCAACTTGTTGAGATAAGCATCGCGGAAACCGTCGGCGGCGAACAGGCCATGCAGGTAGCAGCCGCGCACCCGGCCGTCAGCCGAGACGGCCCCGTCATGACGCCCCGCCAATCGCAACATGGGACGTTCGAGGCCAGGGCCGGCGGTTCGTCCGATGTGCATCTCGTAGCCGCGCACCGCTTCGCGGCTCTCCACCTCATACCCTTCGGCCTCGGCGAGTGTCTTGCCGCCAGCGAGTTCGGTGTCGATATCCAGCAGACCCAGTCCCTCGACTTCACCCGGTTCTCCCTCCACGCCGGCCGGATCGCGGAGCCGCCGTCCCAGCATCTGGTAGCCGCCGCAAAGTCCAAGGACATGGCCGCCGCGCCGGACATGGACCCGGATGTCCAGGTCCCATCCCTGTTGGCGCAGGAAGGCGAGGTCGGCCATGGTTGCCTTGGAGCCGGGGAGAACGATCAAGTCGATACCCCCTGGGATCGGTTGGCCGGGCTCGACCATTTCCACCGACACGCCGGGCTCGGCCCTCAGGGGGTCCAAGTCGTCGAAATTGGAGATGCGCGAAAAGACCGGTACGGCGAGACGGATCGGCGGGCTCTCGCGGGCTTCGCTGGCCGTGCCCCGATGCTCGACCCCGACCGCGTCCTCGGCGGGCAGAAGGTGGGCATCCGGAAAATGGGGGATGACGCCGAAACTCTCGAGGCCGGTCCTTTCGGCGATCGTCTTCAGGCCG
>DUZD01000030.1 GCA_013349695.1 Rhodospirillaceae bacterium | reverse complement strand
CCAGCACGTCGGCCCCCTTAGCCGAGTAGTGGATGTTGGTTTCGAACAATTCGCCGGGTCCGCCGGGATTGGCGTCAACGGTTAGCGCCGCGTCGATCACCCTGACACCCAGGCCGCAGGCCGTCTCGGCGCCTTTCCGCGAATAATCGGTAATGAACTCGTATTCGCGGCTGGCCTGGATGACGAAAACGGGTTCGGCGCCATTGCTTCTGACCAAGGCGATAAACCGTTTCAGCACCTCGATGTAGTTTTTCAGGATCGAGGGATCGACCGTATCTCTTGCGCCGATTCCGTCCTCCCCGCCGCCCGCGAACAGACGTGCCAAGCCCAATGACGCCATGACTTTTCGCAAGGCCTTGAACGTCAGGCTGTTCAAATGCAGCCAGGAACTTTGGGGATAATTCACCGCGGCGGCGCTGTAATGGCCCGCCGTGACCAGGTCATGGATGTTCCTGCCCTCTTTTTTCAAGAAGATGGTGTTGGATTCCTCGTTTATGCCCGAATAGATGAGCACCATGTCGGGCTTAAGGACGGGCAGATCGCGCCTTATCCGCTCTAGGAGATGGCCAAGGGACCAGATCACCACCCCGCCGTTGAGAACCTGATGGGCCGGGTTGCCCAACCCCTCGCGCAGCCGCCGTTCGAGTTTATAGGGCCAGGTTTCCTCGGTTCTCAGGTTGTACGAAAAAATGGTCGAGCCGCCGTAAGCGATGACCCTTAGCGCGCCTTCGGGTCTGGGTTCGATCACGTTCTCGACGTTGCGAAAAGCGTAATCGTTCAACGCCGTTAGGTGATTGTAAGTGTTCGGCGCCGGAAAGTGGCCGAGGACGGGATCGCTCTTATAAATGCCATAGGATTTTCCCGGATGGCCGTAGAGGAAGAATACCACCGCCCTTCCGGAGATCTCGGCCAGCACCAGCAGCAGAATCGGCAGCAGACAGAGAACGGCGGCGAACAGGAGCTTTTTTTTACCGCTTATCTCGATATTCTCTGTCATGGGAAAGGCTGGATTGGGTGGCTCGGGGGCAACCGCACGGCATACTATGCCAAGGCCACTCGCTTCCACAAGGCGCCGAGGCTTTTGGTTTACTTGCCCCGGCAACGGTGCCAGCCCGGATTTCCAGCCGCCTCGGCGCGCCCTGGCTTGGTTTTTGAATTTTCGGAACATTTTCGTTCCCTGGCCATACGCTCCTTAATTGGCGGCGATCCGAAAAAGTCCTGAAAATCCCATTCCCTTCGCCATCATCGCGCCCATCGGCGGGAAATCCGGGCCAGTACCGGCGCGAAGGCTAATCTTCATGATGGAATCATGAGCTTCCCGACGGAACTCTGGATTTTTTTGAGAGCAGGTAAAAAATTCTGGCTGTTGCCGATCTTCGTCAAGATGGGACTGTTCGGCGGCTTGGCGGTGCCCGGCCAGGGTTCGGCGGTGGCACCGTTCATCTACACCATCTTCCGATCGATCCGGCGGCGTGCGCGTCCACGGCGTTTCCGCCTTCTATCACGACAGCGCCGCCACGTTGATCGAGGACGGACGCATCGGCACCGTCTCCGTCTACGCGCTGGCCGCCATCATCAAGAAACGCCTCCATCTGGAAGCCAGCCTCTACACAATACCTACAGATTTCGAGCATCACCGCTTCGGAAAAGGTCGCTTTGTCAGGCGCTTACTGAATCCGGATGGTTCCGTGGCGGATTGATGGCCAATCAGCCTTCTTTATCTTGGAGCATTGACCGAACGTTCCTAACAGCCGCATTCGCAAGATCCATATCACCACTTTCTTCCAGGAATTCTTTGCCGACGTTTTTCTTTAAAAATTCTTCCTTTTTTTGATCGCTAAGCGCCAGAGGAACTTTGATACTATATCCTCCAGTGGTATCTAAAGAAAACTCTGTCAAACTGGTTTTCACTCCAACTATATCTTTATAAAAAAACTCTTTTGTTAATATATTATGAGATTCTCCCGTCTCGATCGCATATGTCGTTTGGGCTGACATAATCCGATTATCCCCATACAAAATAACCAAAATAGCCCGCTGATTACCGCGGTAACGGTCATCATCAGCGCCTTTTCTACTCCTGTAGGGACAGAATTTATCGTAGGTGTGGATGTCGGGTCCCCAGACAACATCCGTTTCCCTCGTTAAATCATCCTCGCCAAAGCTCGAAGCCATCAATGCTTCAGCTTCTAGTTCATCCGCGACCCTGGCGTATTCAGCTTCCATTTCTTGATCCCTTGGACATTCTTTATTTATCTTCTTTTTGCTAATAATTGCCCAAACGATGAGCATTATCCCAAAAGTACCCCATACCGTCAAAATACCAAAAAACCACCACCACTTATAGCTTCTGATTCTTGACGGGTAGTCAAAATATAATTTTGCCCTGGACCTTGATAGTGGTTCAATTCCAGTCCATACCTCATTCATTGGAGCCTCCATTAGTTTTTTTAATAATTACAAAATACTTTAAATTAATCTACATACCAAAATTACACCGTTATTTAAATAGGTTCGCCTCGGCGGCCGCCTGAAACCGGATTTTGGTGATTTGGCCCTGTTCAAAAGCCCATTCGGGCAATTTTGTCATCATCCGGACACACCTCTCCTTTCGTCATTTCCGTCGCCGCCCGCCGTTCACGCCGGTGGCGGTAGCCGCAATTCATCGATCCGCCGCGGAATTTCCCGAAGCAGTTTTCTCGGCACCGTAACCCAGGCCAGCTGGAACGTTACTTACCGCCGGTGACCGACCACCTTCGCGGCGATCTTAACCAGCTTCTTCCATGGCGTGGCTAGCGACCCATGTTCCGCTTCTCTCGGCAGATCCGGGGTCCGGTTTTGGCTAAAAGCCGTTGTCGGAACCGATGACGCCGGCCACCGCCTTGGAACGGCAAGCCGATATGTCAAGTGCAAGATATTGCCTCGCCGCGCATTTGAAAATCATGTGGATCTCCAGGATCGCTTGTCCGGCGCAATCCACCCCGATTCCACTTGCCGCGCCGAAGAGCCTAAAAAAGAAAGCGTTAAACCGCAAGTGCGCAGAAACGAACCGTTTTCCGCGCGCTGGACCTCCAAAAGGCATGTTCCGGAGGGGGGGGGCGTACAGGCGTTTTGAGAGATCGCGCCCTTCTCGCGCCGGTCCTCAGGGCAGGAACTGTTCCCTGATGATCCGTTCTTCCAGGTTGTGTTCCGGGTCGAACAGCAGGGTCGGCGTGATGCCGCGGTCCTCGCGCACCACCACCTGCTTGACATCCCGCACCTCGGTGAAATCGGCGACGGCGCTGACCGTGCGGGTTCGGGGGTCTAGGATATCGAAGGTCACGACGGTGGCGTTCGGCAACAGCGCGCCCCGCCACTGGCGCGGACGAAAGGCGCTGATCGGCGTCAGCGCCAACAGGTTCGCGCCCAAGGGAACGATAGGTCCCTGGACCGACAGGTTATAGGCGGTGCTGCCCGCCGGCGTCGAAACCAGAACCCCGTCACAGACCATTTCCCCCAGCCGTTCGATGCCATCGATGCGAATGCTGATCTTGGCGGCAAGGTGGGTTTCGCGCAAAAGATAAATATCATTGACGGCCAGCGCCTGGTGCTTCCCGCCGTGAATGTCGAGAGCCGTCATCCGCAAGGGATAGAGGTTGATAGGCTGGGCTTTCGACAGGCGTTGCAGCAAGTTTTCTTCGTTGTAAACGTTCATGAGAAAGCCGACGGAACCGCGGTTAAGGCCGTAAATGGGGGTTCCCCGCTTCATGAATGCATGCAGGGTTTGCAACATGAAACCGTCGCCGCCAAGAGCGATGATGATGTCGGCCTTTTCCGTCGGCACATGGTCGTAGCGGTCGCGCAAACGCTGGTGGGCGAGCCGCGCCTCCTTCGAGTCGGCGGCGGTGAAGGCGATGCTTTTGAACTCCATGGTCACTCAAGGCCCATTGCAACTCCGCCACGGCCAGCCAAGTCGGTTTGCGCTACCTTTATAACTAAAGCAGATGTTCCCTGAGCCTGGGCATGATTTCAACGAAGTTGCAAGGCAAGTTGCGGCTGTCCAGCTGATGGACGAGGATTTCGTCCCAGGCGTCCTTGCATGCCCCCGTCGAGCCAGGTATGGCGAACAGATAGGTGCCGTCGGCGACTCCCGCCGTCGCCCGCGATTGGATGGAAGAGGTGGCGATTTTGCGGAAACTGAGCATGCGGAAAAGCTCGCCGAAGCCGGGGATTTCCTTGTCATACACTTCCTGGAAGGCTTCCGGGGTGATGTCGCGGCCCGTCAGCCCGGTGCCGCCGGTGGCGATCACGGCGTCGATGCCCGGATCGGCGATCCAGGCCCTCAGCTTAGCGACGATGAGATCTTTTTCGTCGGCGACGATGTCGCGAGCGGCGAGACGGTGGCCGGCTTTTTCTATGCGCGCGGCCAAGGTATCGCCGGAAGTGTCATTCTCGAACGTTCGGGTATCGGAAATAGTCAGAACGGCGATGTTAACCGGCAGGAAATCCCGCTCACCTTCGATTTTTGCCACTTTCCGCCACCCTGAGAGACTCTTGATCAAGGGCTATATAAACCGGCCATTCGCCGGCCGCAATAGCGTCCAAGGATGGGACTTCCTGATCCAGGCGGTCGCGGTAAATCCAAAGGTTGGCGAACACCCGCTCGATGAAGATGCGGGTTTCCCGCGAGGGGATGCTCTCGATGAACAGCAGCGGATCGTTCATGTGATTGATCTCGCGCCGCCATTTGTTCAGGTTCCCCGGACCGCCGTTCCAGGCGACGGCGAGAAGGAAGAGACCGCCATTGATTTTGGTATCGCCAAGCAAAATTTCGATATACTTCTGCCCCAATTCCAGATTGACCTCGGGCTTGAACAAAGCCCGTTTCTTGCTTCCGCGGAAACGCCTGTCGCGAGCGACGAAGCCGGCGGTCCGGGGCATCAGTTGCATCAGTCCCCGGGCGCCGGCCCCGCTCTTGGCCATGGGATTGAAGACGGATTCCTGGCGGATCACCGCGTAGATAAGCGCCCTGTCGACACTAAAGCCGTTGGCCGGAACCCAGCTTGGCAGCGGATAGGCGGCGGCGGCGTAACCGCCGCCGCTGGGAAACAATATTTCATTCAAGCGGACGGCCAGGGCCGGCATGTTGGCGCGGCTGGCCAGGGCCAAAATCCCCAATAGATTTTGCGGCTTGATCTTGGCGGCCAAGCCGCGCAGGTCGCGCTCGGCGCGGCGCGTCTCGCCCACTTGGATCAAGGCCAGCGTCCGGCGGCCGGCTGGCGCCGCCGCCAAATCCCGCAAGGTTTCCTTCTTCAAGGGCGGCGAGGTCCACTTGAAAGTCACGGGCAATCCCAGAATTCGCCGAGAGAGCAAGCCGTAAAAGGTCCGTGGATAGGCTGCCGCCACGTCCAGCCAACGGTTGACCATTTCGGGATTGCGGTCGTGCAAATGGGATCTAGCCGCCCAAAAGGCCGCCGCCGAAGTGATCCACGTCGATTTGCCGGGGATGGCGGTCATGGTCTCGAAATGGCCGGCGGCTTCGTCAAATCGTTTCAGCCGCCAAGCCGCCAAGCCCGCCGTCCAGTGGGCGATGGGCAAGAAATAACCCGAACGCCGGGCCGCTTTCGCGGCCCATTGCAGCGCCCATTCGTCCCTTCCGGCGGCGAAGTAAGCGGCGCCGAGGCGGGCGCGGGCTTCATCGAATTCCACTTGGCTGAACAGCCGCTCGACTTCGTCGCCGCGAAGCAGTCTCTTCACCGCTTTGGTCCAGCCATTGCGCAGCCACCAGCTTATTTTCCGCTTATGGGCCTTGACCTTTTGGCGTTGCTGGCGACTCAACCGCTTTGCCGGCGGCCGACGGGGTGGAACGGCCACGTCATGGCTGCTGCCGGATATATATTTACGCACCGGACGCTTTGGCGCGCGCCAGTCTTTCGGCTTTCTCCTCAGCGCCAGCTTGTAAAGGCGACGGGCATCCGGGTGGTCGGTGTATTTCGCCAACCACTTTTTCAGTTCCTTGTATTTCGAGCGGTACTTAGTGGGATGCAGGTAGCGCTGAGCCAGGACGTGACCGACAAGCAGGCGGTCCTTCAGGCTTTTGATCAGGCGGTCGGCGGTCTTCCACTCGCCGTTTTTCTGAATGTCGAAAATCCGCCGATAGAGGGCGGCGTCCTCCTGGGAAATGATCTCGGGCAAAACTTCCCGTTCTTTGGGATCGAGGTCATTGGGCTCCAGGGACACCGTCTCGAAAAAAACCGTATCGGCATCGGAAGCCCAGGCGAAACCGGAAAGACCCCCTCCCCCCAAAATGACGCCGGCAAAAACCAAAAAATAAAAAAACGAACGAAAAAACATAGGTCCTGAAAATTAAAAATCGCTCCCAAACATGGCGCCCGTGGGCCCGATAAAACAAACGTCGACGCACGGGCAGCCGATGATGGACAGCAATCTCCCACATTTGGTGGACAATATCAACTCTTCTCCCAAATATTGTGAAACAGCCTCTGTCGATCATTACAGGGTGGCGTTATGGTCATTCTTGCAGGGAAATGAGTTTGCGTTTGATTTCGAGAAGATCGCGCCATGCTTCGCGTTTTTTCGCCGGAGTCCGCAGCAGATAAGCGGGATGGAAAATGGCTGCCGCATGCACCGGGCGCGGCAGGCGTGGCGTCGAATAAGTAAACCAGCGGCCACGAAGTTTTCCGATGCTTTCGTTTTGCGCCAGCAGCGTCTTCGCCGCCGCGCCGCCCAACGGAACCAGGATATGCGGATCGATCAATTCCAAAAGGCGTTCGACAAAGGGTGTGCAGATGGTCATTTCCGTGGTCGTCGGATTGCGGTTCCCCGGCGGCCGCCAGAACACGGTGTTGGAGATGAACACCTTCGTCCGGTCAAGCTCGATGGAAGCCAGCATGCGGTCAAGCAGCCGGCCGCTCGGACCGACGAAGGGCCGGCCCTGGCGATCTTCCTCGGCGCCGGGCGCTTCGCCGATGAAAACGATCCGTGCTTCCGGGTTGCCGTCCCCAAAGACCAGATTGGTGGCCGTTTTTTTCAGGGCGCAGCCGTCGAACGCGGACAGGGCCTCGTGCAGTTCGCTCACCGTGGCGGCTTCAGCCGCCAGGGCGCAGGCGCTTCGCAAGGCCGTGTCCGGCGTGTCCGGCCGGCGCCCGTTAGCCGGCTTCCGAGCCGATGCAACCGCCGCCGGTGGAAAGTCGCCGGAACCCTGCCGGCGAGACGCGGCCGGGGTTTCGCCAGCCATGTAACGGTTCACCGGTTCATCGCCGATGGTCTCGTCGACGCCGGC
This sequence comes from Rhodospirillaceae bacterium, assembly GCA_013349695.1. GTDB lineage: Bacteria > Pseudomonadota > Alphaproteobacteria > Rhodospirillales > 2-02-FULL-58-16. The sequence continues at coordinate 9,260 of DUZD01000030.1, read as the reverse complement.
CTCCAGGTACCATTGAAAAAGCTTGCGGGGTGAAAGAGACGGGGCCATCGACCAACACTACCATCGCCAAATCCGTGAAGCATCCCTTTCCTTGGACATTCGGCCGCCGTTGCCATTTCTCCTATGTTATAACGCAACCGGCGCCCTTGGGCGCCCATGCCTTGGGACAATCATATCCCCGGAGAACCGATGCAACGGGACTCGATGCGATTCGACGTGGCCATTGTCGGCGCCGGTCCGGCCGGATTGGCGGCGGCGATTCGCCTGCGGAACTTAAGCGCCGAACGGGAAGTCTCCGTTTGCGTCATCGAGAAAGGCGCCGAGGTGGGCGCTCACATCCTTTCCGGCGCCGTTATCGAGACAAAAGCGCTGGATGAATTGATCCCCGACTGGAAAAACAAAGGCGCGCCGTTGCTGACCCCGGCGGTCGAGGACCGCTTTCTCTTTCTCACCAAAAACCGGGCCTTCCGCCTGCCCATTCCACCGCAGATGAACAACCGCGGCAACTACGTCGTCAGCTTGGGGAATCTTTGCCGCTGGCTGGCCCGGGAGGCCGAGGGTCTGGGCGTGGAAATCTTTCCCGGCTTCGCCGCCCGGGAAGTCCTTTACAACGGCGACGGCGGCGTCAAGGGGGTCGCCACCGGCGACATGGGACGGGGCAAGGACGGCAAACCCGGGCCGAATTTCCAACCCGGCGTCGAGGTGCACGCCAAATACACCTTTTTCGCCGAGGGCTGCCGGGGGTCCCTGACCAAAACCTTGCTCGGCCGCTTTCATTTAGGGCAAGGCGCCGATCCCCAGACTTATGGGCTCGGCATCAAGGAGCTGTGGGAAGTCGATCCCGCCAAGCATTTCCCTGGGCGGGTCGTGCATACCGTCGGTTGGCCGTTGGACGGCCGCACCTATGGGGGATCTTTTCTGTATCACCTGGAGGCGGACCAGGTCGCCGTCGGATTCGTCGTCGGCCTGGATTACCGAAACCCTCGCCTGAGCCCCTTCGACGAGATGCAGCGGTTCAAGACGCATCCCGCCATCCGTCCGCTTTTCGAGGGCGGGCGGCGCATCGCTTACGGGGCGCGGGCGCTCAACGAGGGCGGCTTTCAGTCGATCCCCCGAGCGGTCTTTCCCGGCGGCGCCTTGATCGGTTGCTCGGCCGGCTTTCTCAACGTGCCCAAGATCAAGGGAACGCACACCGCCATGATGTCGGGCATGCTGGCGGCAGAAGCCGCCTTTAACGCGCTGGCCGAGGAAACGCCGGCACCGGAACTTTCCGCCTATCCCGAGGCGTTGAAAAAATCCTGGCTTTGGGACGAGCTATACCGGGCCCGAAATATCCGTCCGGCTTTCCGCTGGGGACTCATCCGCGGAGTGACCTATTCAGCGCTCGACACCTATCTTTTCGGCGGCCGGGCGCCGTGGACGCTGCATCACCACGAGGATCACAAGGCGCTTGCGGAAGCCGCCGCCGGCCCGAAAACCGACTACCCCAAAGCGGACGGTGAAATCACTTTCGACAAGCTTTCCTCCGTTTACATTTCCAACACCAACCACGAAGAAAACCAGCCTTGTCACCTGACCCTCAGGGACCAAGACGTTCCGGTGACGGTGAATCTGGCCCTTTACGACGGTCCGGAACAACGCTATTGCCCCGCCGGTGTTTACGAATTCGTCGAGGAGGACGGAAAGGCGCGTCTGCGGATCAACGCTCAAAACTGTATCCACTGCAAGACCTGCGACATCAAGGATCCGTCCCAGAACATCGATTGGGTGACGCCGGAGGGCGGCGGCGGACCGAATTACCCAAACATGTGAGAGTGAAGCCTTAACTGCCCCATATGCATGTTGGACAGCGTCGGTTAAACTTAATGGACAATTCGATGAATAGAGAACGACAGGGTTCTGGGATCAGGCAATGATCGGGCCGAGAAGATTCTTTTTCCGGTTGACGATGACCGCGAACATGCACCGCCTCGCCGCCGTCCTGCTGGTGTTATTGCTGCCGGTGGCTTGCGCTTCCGGTGACAGCAAAGTCATCGTAACAGGCCAATCCGTCACCCTTGGCGATTCGTTGGCCGGCAATTATTTGGCTGGCCGTTTCGCCCAGTCCCAGCGCGATATGTCGAAGGCCGCCGACTTCCTCAACGCGGCTCTCGACATGGCCCCCCGTAACCCAGGGCTGTTGAGCCGAACCTTCATGCTGATGGTTGCCGAAGACCGCATGAAAGAGGCCACGGAACTGGCCCGCCGCATCATCGACGCCAACGTCCAGACCCCTTTCGCCAATCTCACGCTGGTGCTTCACCACATCCTCTCGAACCGCCTCGATGAAGCCGAGGAACACCTCTCGAAGCTGGCCGCCGACGGTGTCGACGCTCTGCTGTCACCGTTGGTGCTTGCCTGGGTGCGGGTCGGACAAGGCAAGGGAATCGATGAATCCCTGAACGCCCTCGAACCCCTTGCCCGGAAAGACGGCTCCAAGGCCCTGCACGACTTTCATGCCGGCCTGATCAACGAGTTGGCGGGCCGCTACGAGGAGGCCGAGAAAAATTATCTCGCCGCCGTCGAAGGCCAGGGCGGCCTGTCGTTGCGCCTCGTGGAAATTTTGGGCGCTTTCCACGAACGCTCTGGCAAGGCCGGGAAAGCGAAGGTCCTATACCAAAAATACATGCAACAGAATCCGCAATCGCATCTTCTTGAACAGGCCTTGGCTAGGCTGCAAGGCGGCGACGTTCCCGCCTTGCAAGTGGGCACAACCATCGACGGCGTTGCCGAGGGACTGTTCGGCATAGCCAGTTCGCTAAGACAACAAAACGCCCGCGTGACGGCATTGGTGGTTGGCCGCCTGGCGCTTCATATTAAACCCGATTTTCCGATAATGCAGATATTGCTGGCCGACATTCTCGAATCCCAGAATCGCTTGCAAAGCGCCAACGAGGTCTACGCCTCCATCAAAGGCAACTCGCCTTATACATGGTCGGCCCGCCTGCGCCTGGCCACCAACCTGGACAGAATGGAACGAACCGACGATGCGGTGAAACAACTGCGCGCCATGGCCGCCGACGCCGCCCGCGCGGAACCCCTGATCACTCTTGGTGACATTCTGCGCCGGCATGAACGCTTCGAGGAAGCGGTTGGCGCGTACGACCAGGCCTTTGACCGGATTGAAAAATTGGAGCGCCAACACTGGTCATTGCTTTACGCCCGCGGCATCGCCCTCGAACAATCCAAAATGTGGACACGGGCGGAGACCGATTTTTTGAAGGCGCTGGAGTTTGAGCCCGACCAGCCCTACGTTTTGAATTACCTCGGCTATTCCTGGGTCGACCAAGGCGTCAACCTCGACCGCGCCCGCGAGATGATCAAAAAGGCGGTGGCGTTGCGCCCAAACGACGGCTACATCATCGATAGCTTGGGGTGGGTGCTTTACCGGCTGGGCGAATACGAAGATTCCGTACGCGAATTGGAGCGGGCGGTGGAGCTGCGCCCCGAGGATCCCATCATCAACGATCACCTGGGCGACGCCTATTGGCGGGTTGGCCGCGGCGACGAGGCCAGTTTCCAGTGGCGCCGGGCGCTTGGCCTTGACCCGAATCCCGACCTCGCCGCCACCCTGCGCGAAAAAATCGAACACGGTTTGACCATCGAATCCAAAGATGGCGACGATGGCTGATCGGACCGTTTCGACGATTGCGCCGGCCAAGATCAACCTCTATCTGCACGTGGTGGGCGAACGTTCCGACGGTTATCATTTCCTCGACAGCCTCGTCGCTTTCGCCGGCATACAGGACCTCGTCAGCGCCGCGCCGGCTAAAAACTTGTGTCTTGCCATCGACGGTCCCTTCAGCGCCGGTCTGCCCGAGGCAAACGACAATCTGGTCCTCAGGGCGGCCCGCGAGCTGACCGAAACATGGGACGTCGGGAAAGGCGCGGCGATCCGCCTTACCAAACGGCTGCCGGTGGCGGCGGGCATGGGGGGAGGGTCGGCCGACGCCGCCGCCGCGCTGAAAATTCTCTCGCAACTGTGGAATCTGAATCCGGCCAATGACGCCCTCATGGACTTGGCGCTGCGCCTGGGCGCCGACGTGCCCGTTTGCCTCAACGGCCAAGCCGCCTTCGTCGGTGGCATCGGCGAGGAAATCACCGCCGCCCCGCCCCTGCCCCCGGCATGGCTGGTATTGGTCAATCCCGGCGTGGCGTTGTCGACGGCCGAGGTGTTCAGCCGTTGCAACGGAGACTTCTCAAGGCAGGCCCGGTTCACGGACGCCGTCGCCACCGCCGAGGAACTGGCGGCGGTGCTGCAAACAAGCGGCAACGACTTGACGGAAGCGGCGACGGCCCTGGAACCCGTCATCGGCGACGTGTTGGCGGCCTTGAAGGCTTCCCAAGGCGTCCTCTTGGCCCGGATGACGGGCAGCGGGTCCACCTGTTTCGGCCTGTTCGCCGATCCCGCCGCCGCCAAGCAAGCGGCCACGGCATTGACGCAAAATCATTCCAAATGGTGGGTAAAAGCGGCATCCTTGGTCAGCGACACAACCCGCCCGTCAAGCTGACGGCGGCCGGACAGAGGCAAAATCAACCCATGAACTCAGGTATGGAACGAGAGTTGTGGAACGACAGGGAAACGGCCGTTGAACTTCATCGGGCCGGCCGGCTGGCCGAAGCCGAATTCATTTACAGGCAAATCCTCAACGTCCGCCCGGACAACGCCGATGTCCTTCATCTCCTCGGCTTGGCCGCCTATCAATCCAACCGCCTCGAACAGGCCATCGGGTTGATCTCCAAAGCCCTCGAACTGGAACCCGACAACGCAAAATTCTTGACAAACATGGGCAGCGTTCATTTGGCCCAGGCCCGCGTTGACAAGGCGATCGGATGCTATACCCGCGCCTTGGAAATCGATCCCAAGTATGCCGATGCCCACTACAACCTTGGCAACGCGCTGAAGGATCAGGGCAAGCTGGACGAGGCGATCGCCTGCTACCGGCGCACCTTGGAAATCGATTGCCGGTCCATCGACGCGCTCTACAACCTAGGCTTGGCTTTGTCCAAACAGGCCGTGCTCGACGAGGCGATCGCCTGCTACCGGCGCGCCTTGGACATCGACCCTCATTTCATGGACGCGTTGAACAACCTTGGCGTTGCCTTGAAGAGCCAAGGCAAGCTGGACGAGGCGATTGGCTGCTACCAGCAAGCCCTCCTGGCCAACCCGCGATCGGCGGTGGTCAAGACCAACCTGGGCAACGCGTTTTCCCATCTGGGCCGGCGGGACGAAGCGATCGCCTGCTACCGGCGCGCCCTGGAGATCGATCCCGGCTTCGCGGAAGGCCACTTCAACCTTGCCAGCGCGCTGAATCAACAAGGAAAACTGGCCGAGGCGATCGGTCATTGCCGGCGCGCCTTGGAACTCAACCCCGACTACGGAACCGCCGCCGCCTCCCTTCTCCATTTCCTGCAACAAGCCTGCGCGTGGGACGATTTCAAGGAACTGGAAGCAAAGGTCGACGCCTGGACCGAGGCGGCGATCGAAGGCGGCGAGAAAAGCGTGGAAAATCCCTACTTCCTGGCGACGCGGTGCACCGACCCGGCAAGGAACTTCAAGGTGTGCAGGTCATGGGGCGCCGATATCGACAAACGCACGGCAAGATTGAATTTGCGTTTCGACCTGGAGCGCAACCGCGGGCCGAATACAAAAATCACACTTGGATACCTGTCGAGCGATTTTCGCAACCATCCCGTCGCCCACCTGGTCGCCGGCCTTTTCGAATGCCACGACAGGAATGCCTTCCGCGTGATCGCCTATTCCCACGGGCACGATGACGGCAGCTCCTACCGGAAAAGAATCGAGCGGGATTGTGACGCCTTCGTCGACATCCGCCAGCTCGACGACGCCCAGGCGGCGCAACGCATTTTCGAGGACCAGGTCGACATCCTGGTCGATCTGAACGGTCATACGTCGGGAAACAGGCTGCAAATCCCGGCCCTGCGCCCGGCCCCCCTGCGGATCGCCTATCTGGGTTTCGCCGGCAGCAACGGCACCGATTTCTTCGACTACATCATTACCGACCGCACCGTTACGCCGCCGGAGCACGCCGAATTCTACAGCGAAACCTTCATCTACATGCCGCATTGCTATTTGGTCCATGACCGGCGGGAGATTTCCTCAAAGGCCATCACAAGGGCGGATGAAGGATTGCCGGAAGACGCCTTCGTCTTCTGTTCCCTCAACCATGCCTACAAGATCGAGCCCGAGGCCTTCGCCGTTTGGATGAACTTGCTCAATGCAGTGCCCGTCAGCATCTTGTGGTTGCTGGAAAGCAACCCCTTGGCGACAGCCAATCTGATCGAGGCGGCGGTGGCGAAAGGCGTCAACGCCGAGAGACTCGTATTCGCGGCCAAACGCAAAAAGGACGAGCACCTGGCTCGTCTCGGGCTCGCCGATCTGGCCTTGGATACGCTCGTATTCAACGGCGGCGCCACCACCAGCGACGCCCTATGGGCGGGGGTTCCCGTCGTTGCCATGTTGGGAGGTCATTCGCCGTCGAGAGGATCGGCCGGCAAGCTCAAGGCGATCGGACTTGCGGAACTGATTGCCGAGAACATCGAGGAATACCAAGCCCTGGCCTTGCGCCTGGCGGGGGATGCCGGCCGCCTAGGGGCGTTGAAAGACAAGCTTGCCGAGAACCGCCTGAGCGAACCCCTGTTCGACACGCCCCGTTTCGTGACAAACATGGAAAAAGCCTACCAACGAATTTGGCGCATCCACCAGCAAGGCGAAGCGCCCCGCCAAATCGAGGTGACCGAGGATTAGGGCTTGTCTATGTTGATAAGCATCGGCACCGGGCCGGTGCCGACCAATCTTGAAATGCTCTAAGGCGCCATGCCGACGGCGGTTGCGGGGTATGTCGTTTCGGCTTATGTTGCCCGCCTTCCCGGCCGCCGATGGGGCGTAGCCAAGTGGTAAGGCAACGGGTTTTGGTCCCGTGACCGCAGGTTCGAATCCTGCCGCCCCAGCCAGACACAAGCCCCTCGCGGCAAGCGGCGGCGGACGATACCGGCCTTTTGCGGCGAACGCTTGGCGCGGCGCCGAGGCGAAACGGCGAGGCGATCGCGCGCCGCCCCGCCATGCGGCCCGTGAACCCTGTCGTCCTTGGCAACCGGCGGCTTCGACAATCTTATTGACAATCGCCATTAGCCCCTGTCTTTTTAGCGGTTTATCCCTATATGTAAGGGCGCGGGCGAGGTCCCCTCGGCCCGCTGGATTGGACAGCCAAAGGCAACGGCGGTGAACGGACAAGGAACATATGTTGACGTCTTGGAAAAGACGGACGTTTCGGTCTTTGACGCCATGCCCATGTCTTTGCCGCCGGCCCTCTTTTTGAGCCTGGATGGGGACCTTCGACTAAGGTGCCCCTGAACGCCCGCGGGCGCGCTTTGGCCGGCTTGGCCGGCGTTCAGGGGGAGCGAACTTAAATAAAGACTCGCAAGTGCGCACCACCTGACCGAACGAAGGACAAGACCCATGAAAGTGTCCGAGGACCGCAACCGCATCGTCATTTTCGACACCACCTTGCGCGACGGCGAGCAGTCGCCGGGGGCGTCGATGAACCTCGACGAGAAGCTGCGCATCGCCCAGGTTCTCGAAGCGATGGGCGTCGACATCATCGAGGCCGGCTTCCCGATCGCTTCCGACGGCGACTTCGAGGCGGTTCGCGAGATCGCCAGGACGGTCAAGGATTCCGTCGTCTGCGGCTTGGCCAGGGCAAGCAGAATGGACATCGACCGTTGCGCCGAGGCCTTGCGGCCGGCCGTGAGCGGGCGCATCCACACCTTCATTTCGACCAGCCCGCTGCACATGCAATACAAGCTGCGGATGCAGCCGGAGGACGTGCTGGCGGCGGTCACCGAGAGCGTTGCCATCGCCCGTGACCACGCCGGCGACGTCGAGTGGTCGGCCGAGGACGGATCGCGGACCGAGCACGACTTCCTCTGCCGCTGCGTCGAGGCGGCGATCGCCGCCGGCGCCCGAACCATCAACATCCCCGACACCGTCGGCTACGCCGTCCCCGACGAGTTCGCCGGCCTCATCGGCATGCTTTTCGAACGGGTGCCCAACATCGACCAGGCGGTCATATCCGTGCATTGCCATAACGATCTCGGACTCGCCGTGGCCAACTCCCTGGCCGCCATCGGGGCCGGCGCCCGGCAGGTGGAATGCACCATCAACGGTCTCGGTGAAAGGGCTGGAAACGCCGCCATGGAGGAAATCGTCATGGCCTTGCGCACCCGCCAAGACCGCCTGCCCTTCACCTGCGGCGTCAGGAGCGAGGATATCACCAAGGCTTCGCGCCTGGTTTCGGCGACCACCGGTTTCAAAGTCCAGCCCAACAAGGCCATCGTCGGCGCCAACGCTTTCGCTCACGAAGCCGGCATTCACCAGGACGGGGTGCTGAAGCACGCCGGAACCTATGAAATCATGACCCCCGAATCGGTGGGCCTGAGCAAGTCGACACTGGTTCTGGGCAAGCATTCGGGCCGCCACGCCTTCAAGGAGAAACTCAAGGACCTTGGCTACGACCCGGGCGACAACGCCATCCAGGACGCTTTCAAGCGGTTCAAGGCCTTGGCCGACAAAAAGAAGGAGATCTTCGACGAAGACATCATCGCCCTCGTCGACGAGGAGGGACGCGTCAACGACCGCATCGCCCTGCTGTCGCTCGAGGTCCTCTGCGGCACCAAGCACCACCCGCCGAAGGCGGAAATGGAGCTATTGTTCGATGGCAAGAGCAAGTCCTGCCAAGCGACGGGCGTTGGTCCCGTGGACGCCGCCTTCAACTGCATCAAGAAGCTGATCGAGCACGAGGCAAGGCTGCAACTATACCATGTCCACGCCGTCACCCAGGGCACCGACGCCCAGGCCGAGGTGACCGTGCGCCTTGAGGAAAATGGCAAGACCGTCAATGGCCAGGGGGCGGACACCGACACCATGGTCGCCTCCGTCAAGGCCTATGTGAACGCCTTGAATAAATTGCTGGTAAAAAGGGGCAAATCGGTGCCGGCGGCACTTTCGGCCTAGAGCATGTCTATTAAGAAAATCGGCGCCAGTCCGCTCCCGCCCGGCCGCCCACGGCGTACAATGGCATTGCCAACCATTTGGCATGGGCCAAAGTGCCAACCATTTGGCATGGGCCAAAGTGCCAACCATTTGGCATGGGCCAAAGTGCCAACCATTTGGCATGGGCCAAAGTGCCAACCAATCCTGA
>DUZD01000029.1 GCA_013349695.1 Rhodospirillaceae bacterium | reverse complement strand
ATCCCCCGCGGCTTGAACAGGCTCGCCAGCTCGATGCCTCGGCGTTCATCGGGATGCCCCTTCAGCAACGGATCGCCGAAGCCGCCAAAAGGCTTGCTCCCCCGCGCCGCCTTGGCGAAGCGCCGGAGCGCCCGCAGGGAGGACACCGAGGGCAAGGTAGTCATTGCGTACTTCCTGGCCAGCCACGGGACTTGACGGTAGCCGGAGAAGTCGGTGAAGCCGCCTTGCGGCTTCTCGGTGACCAGAACGCCCAGGGGAAGGCTTTGCAACGCCCCATCGGGAATCACGAAAACATGGCGCACACCCTTGAGCAACGGCTCGGCGGGGGCGAAGATTTTTTGATATATTTCGAAGGCTTTGGTTGTGTCAAACGGCGGGATATCCTTGACCGTTTCGACGTCCACCGGGTCAAGCCCGCCGCGCAACTCCGCCACCGCCTCGGTCAGCTCGTTGCGGCCGATATCAAGGCGCTTCATTTCGGCGCTGGCCTTGCGGACCACCCAAAGGAAGGTTCGATCCTCGGCGCCGAGATAAGCAACCAACGCCTCGTCGGAACCTAAAAGCGATTGAGCATCCGCGAGAGACATGGGCTGGGGGGAGGTCAATTCCTTATATTCAGGAAACTCCATGGTCAGCTTGACGTCCATTTGGCCAAGGCGAACTGTAATTTCATCTATCTGCGCACGTAACGCCGTATCATTTTCAAGATTGCGCGCGCCAAAGGGCTTGCTAAGATTTTCGGCCAGCGTTTCATCTAATGCTTCATCTAATGCGATCCACAGGGATATTAGGTTTTGGTGTTCTCGCACCAGCCCGGCCAAAGTGTTTTTCCCAACCGCAAAGCGCGCGGCCATCTTGGCGATTGCGCCCGCGACATCGCTTGTCCTGGCCAATTGGGCTACGCTGAAGGCCTCGGTATCCGCAGCTTCTTTATTAATAACCTCTGCCTTCACCGCTCCAAAAAGGGAATTGAGGTGTCCCATGAAAGTATAGCGCAGTTGGCGTCTTTCGTCTTGGAACCCAGTGGAAAGCTTTGTCGCGCTTTGTACCATTCGTGATTGTTCGATTGAAGTTGAACGGCGGTAATAATCCAACGCTTTGCCGAAAAAACCTTGATCTTCATGGAGCTTTGCCACATAGCTAAAACTGGAGGCAAGCCATGAACTAAACGATCCACCGGTTTTTTCTTGAATTTCTAAGGATTTATTGAAGAGCGGCTCAGCTTCAGTGTAACGGCCCTGGCGCCAGTACAGGTTCCCTATGTAGTATATTGTCATGTGGACCTTATGGAGATACAGGAAAACCTTTTCTTCTATTGCTAGAGCTTTTTTAGAGAAATGCTCAGCCTCGTCAAAACGATCTTGTTTATAATATATAGATGCCAATTGAATAAAATAAAATGAAAGATCTCTCAAATGACTAGAAGTATTAATAGTATTCGATTTTCCGGTTTTTTCTACAATCGCAAGGGCATGCTTAAATAACTGTTCTGCCTTTTCGTAGTGACCTCGGGCCGTATAGGTATGCGCTATAAATCCTAGCTGTCTAGCTATAATACTACTGTCTGGACCATACTGTTTCTTCAATATTTCCATTCTGATTCTTAAGACTCTCTCCTCATCATCGTAACGAGCTGCTTTAGAATATAGACCAGATAGTTGAAAGAGCAGATCGTATCTGGAATCCTCGTCCACGTACTCCAAATTATTTTCCAAGATCGATATGATTCTGTCACGTAACGGATTCGCTATGTCATCGCGCCCCTTCCGCGAATAGTACAACAACAAATCTTCAAGAGCATAGGTGGTTTTGAAATGGTTAACCCCATAAGTATTTTCCATAACTTCAATGATATGCTTATATATTGATAAGGATTCTTCGTGCCTATCTTGCGAAGAGTAAAGGCGCCCCAACCACCGCAGTGCGCGCACCGATTCCGGACGATCCGGCCCGAATAACTGTTCTTCAATTGCTTGAGCGCGTTTATACAAAGGTTCGGCTTTGTTTCTATTTATGATCCACCAGCCTGTATAGAATCCGGCAAATCTGTCCAGGATTTTGACGACTTTCTGATGTTTCGGGCCGAAGCGATCCTCCACTCTCTTCAAAGCGTCATTGTAGCGTTCCTCGGCTTCCTCGAAGCGAGCCCAATTCCTGTAAAGCTCGGCGAACCTGAGCAATAGCCAAAAATAGTCATTCTCAAACGGCATAAGAGTGGATTCATCAGCAATGGCCAGTGCGCGTTTGTATTGCTGTTCCGCATCTGCAAAGCGGCGTTGAACAGAGTAAATATACGCCAAGTTCCAAACGGGCATAAAAATGAAACAATGATTTTTTCCCCAAAATCCTTCCAGTTTTTCAATACTTTTCAAATAATGCAGTTCAGCATCGTCGTATTTTTCGTTTTTTTCAAGTTCCCGTGCATTCTCATTGTGCTTGTACCCTTCCCAAATGGCGCATCCGGAAAGGGGTAACCACAAAATCAATAAAAACAATAACCTCAATCGCATCGCCGGGAAGCCTTCCCTTTGTCGCGAACCGTACCGGGCCACTCGCAGGTCTGAACCGTTTCAGGCGCGTTCAATAACATGAAGGCGGACACGCTCTCCAACAATTTCCAGGGTGTCACCGTCGATGACGTGGGGACGGCCAGTGATGTCAGCCTGGGCCTGAAGGGCAAGCAGAGCCAAGAAGAGGCCAAGCCATTTGTACCAAGCCATCGCTTGTGCCTCTCGGCAGCTGCAATGATCTCGCCGTCCTTCAACGGCTTCTGGCCTAGTAGCCAGCACCCCCGGCCACAAAAACAGCAGGATGAGAATAATCGCCGCTATGAAACGCGATTTCACGGCGCTCCTCCACCTTTCCCTCATGCCCCACGCGGGGGAACTCTACCACCGTTGCCGGACAGGCCCTTGACAACAAAATAACCGGCCGGCGGATCGTAAATTAGTATACCGTCACCGAATTACCAACGGGAACGAGCGGAAGGCGACAGCCTTTCATCCGCCGGCTTCGATATCGACACACAATCCGTAATGGTCCGAGACGGGGACGGGGCCTTTGCCGGCCAAGGCCACCCGCCTTTCGGAAAGGACGATCCGCGCCGCCCCTAGGCGGCGGCCGGCCATCCCCTCGCGCCGCAAGAAGACATGGTCGATCCGTTGCCGGGGAAGGGACCGGTTCAGCTCGCCCGAGATCATCGGGTTCGCCGGATCCCAGGTCATTTCCATCGCCGGAGGCTGGCCCGACAAGGCCTTGGCCTCGGCAAAGGCGTCCAGGTAGCCGGCGTCGAGCAATTGCCGGTAATTGACGGCCGAGCTGTCGGGACCGGCATTGAAGTCGCCGGCAAGGACGGTGAGCTCCGGTCCCGGTTCGTCGGCGGCCCGAAGGACCTCGCCGATCTGGCGCCGGCGAACCTCCTCGGCCTTGACGCTTTCGGGATGGCCGAACATGCCGCCGGCCGCCAGGTGAAGATTGATCACCCGGCAGCGGCCAATGTCGGGCAGCCGAAGGACAGACACCAACATGCCCATCCTGATGGCCAATCGCTCTTCCAGGAAGGCCGCCCGGAATTCGCGCGTCCGGGCGGTTTCGATGGGGTGGCGCGACAATATCATAAGACCCGTTCCCAGCGGCAATCCGCGACGCTCGACGCCGGCGGCATGGGGATAGACGCCGGCGAGGGTCTCGGCGAGGAATGCCCGGTGCGGTTTCCGGAAGACTTCCTGGAGACAGATGACGTCGGCGCCCACCTCGCCGAGGGCTTCCGGCAAGGCCGCCAGTCTCGGCTGCAAATGGGGCGCCGATTTGTAAACCCGAAACAGGCCGAAAAGGCGGATGTCGAAGAGAAAGGTGTTGAAGGTCAATATCGACGGCACGGCTGCCACAGGTGATCATTGAAACAGGAGGGAATCGGTGAAAACCACTGTCCCCATTCGGTTTCCTTGTAGCCGATTGGATTGCCATCAACCAGGGGTGTTGCCGGCGCGGATAAGGAATTGGCTGGTTTACTTAACGCCCCGCCGTGGACATGGCCTTGAAAGTTCAGGGCGTATCAAGTTTGATCGGTGCCAGACCAAACGCGATACTGACGTGAGGTGGTGCGTTGATCGATGTCTTTCCTTTCGCTGGCCTGCCGGTGGCGGTCTTCGGACTCGGCCGTTCGGGGCTGGCGGCGGCCGAGGCGCTCATGCGGAGCGGCGCCGACGTTTGGGCCTGGGACGACGACGAGGCCGCCCGCGCCGGCGCCGCAAAGGCCGGCGTCCCGCTTGTCGACCTCTACCGCTGCCAGTGGGAGGAACCGGCGACCCTGGTCTTGAGCCCCGGCGTCCCTCTCCATTCCCCCGAACCCCACCCGCTCGTCGGCATGGCCAAAGCCGCCGGCTGCGAGGTCGTCGGCGACGTCGAACTGCTGGCCAGAAGCCAGCGCGATTGCGCCTATATCGGGATCACCGGCACCAACGGCAAATCCACCACCACGGCGCTGATCGGCCACATCCTGCGGACTGCCGGCCGGCAAACGGAAGTCGGCGGCAATCTGGGACGGCCGGTGCTGGAGCTGGCGCCCGTGGACGCCGGGGGAACTTACGTGGTGGAAATGTCGTCGTTCCAATTGGAACTGACGTTTTCCATCGCTTTCGACGTGGCGGTGTTGCTCAACATCAGCGCCGATCATCTGCAACGGCACGGCGGCATGGGTGGATACCTGAAGGCCAAAAAGCGGATTTTCCATCGTCAGACGGCGCCGATGGCGGCGGTGGTCGGCATCGACGACGGCCATTCGCTGGCCATCCACGAGGAACTCAAGGCGAAAGGCGAACAAGTGGTGATACCCATCTCCCGCCAGGGCCCCGTTCACGGGGGGGTCTACGCCGAGGACGGCATGCTGATCGACGCCATCGGAGGCCCCGCGAAGCCGGTAATCGACCTTAAAAGCCTGTCGACGCTTGCCGGCGGGCACAACTGGCAGAACGCCGCCGCCGCTTATGCCGCCGCCAAGATGGCCGGCGTCGATGCCGCCGCCATGCGAGACGGTCTGGAGAGCTACCCCGGATTGGCCCACCGGCAAGAACTGGTGGCGGTCATTGACGGTGTTTCCTACGTCAATGACAGCAAGGCCACCAATGCCGACGCCGCCGCCAAGGCCCTGGCCTGTTACCGGGCCGTTTACTGGATCGCCGGCGGGCGGGCCAAGGAAGGCGGCATCGAGGTGTTGGAGCCCCACCTCTCGTGCGTCCGCCACGCCTTCGTCATCGGCGAGGCGGCCGCCGCGTTCGCCGCCGCGCTCGCCGGCAAGGTCGATGTCAGCCGCTCGGGAGACCTCGCTAGCGCCGTCAAGGAAGCGCGGGTAATGGCCTTGCGCGAACGGCTGGAGGACGCCGTCGTTTTGCTTTCTCCGGCCTGTGCCTCCTTCGACCAGTTCAAGGATTTCGAGGCCCGCGGCGAGGCTTTTCGCAAGCTGGTCATATCCCTGCCGGGCCACCCGGATGGGTAATGGAATGGTTGATTATTTTCGTTTCATCGGACCGATTCTAGGGGTCATGGAGCCGGAAGCCGCCCATGGATTGACTCTTTGGGCGCTGAAAAAGGGCCTTGTGCCGAGCCCGGAACCTTTTGAGGATCCGGTCCTCAAGGTCCGTCTTTGGGGGATGGATTTCGCCAACCCCGTCGGCCTGGCGGCGGGGTTCGATAAAAACGGCGAACTGGCGGAGGCCTTGCTGGGCCAGGGATTCGGTTTCATCGAGGTGGGCAGCGTCACGCCCCGGCCGCAACCGGGACAGTCAAAACCCAGGCTTTTCCGGCTGTTCTCGGACCATGCCCTCATCAATCGGATGGGTTTCAACAACGACGGCCAGGAGGTCATGGCGGAACACCTGGGCAAGCGCCAGCGTCCGGGCATCGTCGGCGTCAACCTGGGCAGGAACCAGGGCAGCGCCGCCCCGATCGCCGATTTTGTCGCCGGCGCGAGGACCCTTGCCGGTGTCGCCGATTATCTGGCCGTCAACGTCTCCTCGCCCAACACGCCGGGGCTGCGGGCCCTGCAAGGGCGCGATCGCTTGAGCGGCCTGCTGGAAGCGGTTTTGGCGGCGCGAAACGCCGCGCCGCCGCCGGACAGGCCGCCTTTGCTGCTCAAGATCGCTCCCGACCTGACCGAGGCCGACAAAAAGGATATCGCCGAGGTGGCGGTGGCGGCGGGAATCGACGGATTGATCGCCACCAACACCACCATCGGCCGGCCAACCGGAATGACCAGCCCCAGCCGGACGCAAGCCGGAGGCTTGAGCGGCCGTCCGTTGTTTGAACCGTCGACCGGGGTTCTCGCCGACATGTATCGCCTGACGCAAGGCAAGCTGCCGCTGATCGGCGTCGGCGGTATCGAAACCGCGCGCCATGCCTACGCCAAGATTCGCGCCGGCGCTTCCCTCGTCCAACTCTATACCGCGCTTATTTTTCACGGTCCCGGCCTGGTCAACAGGATCAAACGCGACCTCGCCCAACTCATTCGCGCCGATGGTTTCGGCAGTGTCGCCGCGGCGGTCGGCGCCGATCACCGTTAGAGGATAGCGGACAAAATCTTTTTCATCCCCGTGGAGACATGCCGATGCTGAAACTTGCCGCCGTTTTTGTTGCCGTCTTCGTGGCCGAGCTGGGAGATAAAACCCAGTTGGCGACGTTGCTGTTCGCCAGCGACAAGGACTTGCCCGCGATCCATGTCTTCATCGCGGCGGCGTCCGCCCTGGTGCTGTCGACGGCGTTGGCGGTCGTGGCCGGAAACCTGGGCGGCCGCTACCTGGACATGGTCCCCCTCAAGGCGATTTCGGGGGCCGGCTTCATCGCCATCGGCTTGTGGATTTTGGTCGAGCATTTCCGCGCATCCTGAGCGGCCGACGACATGAGAGCCGAACAACCCGGCGCGCCCTGGATGGATATGCTCTGTATCTCTTGGTTTAGTGCCTGTATCCTGAAACGATCCGGCGCAAGCCGAAACGTCCCGGGTTTTCCCGCCATTGCCCATGTCCTTAACGCCCTACCAGCAACTTGAAGACCGTTTCAGGCGGCTGCTGAGCTTGCGTGACGCCGAGGCCATGCTGCACTGGGACATGGCGACCATGATGCCCGCCGGCGGCGCCCGCTCGCGCGGCGACCAGTTGGCCACCCTCAAGGCCGTCCAGCATGGCATCCTCACCGAACCGGAAACGGAATTCCTTCTCCAAGCCGCTCTCGACAATGACGTTGACGACGGTCCCGAAGCCGCCAACCTGCGTGAAATGCAACGGATGTGGGGGCGCGCCACGGCGCTCTCCGAGGACTTGGTCGTCGCCCTCGCCAAGTCTCGCTCGGCTTGCGAGACCATCTGGCGCAAGGCCCGCGCCGAGGACGATTTCGCCCTCGTCCTGCCCCACCTGGAAAAGTTTCTGAGCCTGCTTCGCCAGGCCGCCGGCGCCACCGCCGAAAAACTCGATCTTAGCCCTTACGACGCCCTTCTGGACGAATACGAACCCGGCGGCCGGACGCGGGAAATCGATCGTCTGTTCGGGGAATTGCAAAGCTTCCTCCCCGGCTATTTGAGCCGCGCATTGGAGCGCCAATCGGGCGGGCCGCCGGCGCTCAAGCCGAAGGGGCCGTTCGCCGCCGGCAAACAGCGCGCCCTTGGCGTCCGCTTGATGAAAATTCTCGGCTTCGATTTCGAGCACGGCCGTCTCGACGAGAGTCTCCACCCTTTCTGCGGCGGCACTCCCGATGACATCCGCATCACCACGCGCTATGACGGCGACGATTTCACCCAGGCCCTGATGGCGGTGCTGCACGAGACCGGCCATGCCCTCTATGACCGCGGCCTGCCGAAGGCTTGGCGCGGCCAGCCGGCCGGCGAAGCCCGCTCGATGGGCGTTCACGAAAGCCAGTCCCTGCTGATCGAGATGCAGGTCTGCCGGTCGCCGGAATTTCTGGCTTACGCCGCCCCTCTCATGGCGGCGGCTTTCGACGGCGCCGGCCCGGCCTGGGAGACGGAAAATTTGCTCCGCCTTTACACCTGGGTGGAGCCCGGTTTGATCCGCGTCGAAGCCGACGAGATCACCTACCCGGCGCATGTTGTTCTGCGCTACAACCTGGAGAAAGCGATGCTCGCCGGCGATCTCGAGGCCGCCGATCTGCCCGCCGCCTGGAACGAGGAAATGCGGCGGTTTTTGGGTTTGACCCCGGCCAACGACCGCCTGGGATGTCTTCAGGACATCCATTGGTTCGACGGCGCCTGGGGCTATTTCCCCACTTATACCTTGGGCGCCATCATGGCGGCGCAGCTTTTCGAGGCCGCCCAAAACGCCGTTCCCGGAATTTGGCGAGCCATCTCGAAAGGCGATTTCGCGCCGCTGTTGTCATGGCTTCGGGAGAATGTCCACAGCCAGGGATCGTTGCTCACCAGCCGTGAGTTGCTGATCCGGGCGACGGGCCGGCCGCTCGACACGGAAGCTTACAAGCGCCACTTGCAAAGGCGCTATCTCTCGTGAGACCGCTTGCCGCCGGCGGCGGCGGCCGATAGGCTGGCCCGCCTTCACGGCCGATTTGGAAAACGCTGTCCGGAGGAAGCGTCGGTGAAATATGTCAGCACCCGGGGGATGGCGCCGGCCCTTGCCTTCGACGACGTCTTGCTGGTCGGCTTGGCCCGCGACGGCGGACTTTATGTGCCGCGAACCTGGCCGCGCCTTGGCAAGGACGATATCCGCTCTTTCGGCGGCCTGTCCTACGCGGAGCTGGCGACGCGGATCATGCTGCCTTTCGTCAAGGGCAGCATCTCCGAGGCCGACCTTGCCGCCATCGTCGGTGAATCATACGGCGGTTTCGCTCACCCGGACGTCGCTCCCATAAAGGAATTGGGCGCCGGCGAATGGCTGCTCGAGCTGTTCCACGGGCCGACCTGCGCGTTCAAGGACTATTCGCTACAGGTCGTCGGACGCCTGTTCGATTTCGTGCTCAAGCAACGGAGCAAACGCGTCACCATCATCGGCGCCACTTCCGGCGATACCGGCTCGGCGGCCATCGAGGCCTGCCGCGACCGCGACGCCATCGAGATTTTCATCCTCCACCCCAAGGGACGGGTATCGGAGGTGCAGCGGCGACAGATGACCACGGTCGCCTCGGCCAACGTCCACAACATCGCCATCGAGGGCACTTTCGACGACTGCCAGGAACTGGTGAAGGCCATGTTCAACGACTTGTCCTTCCGCGACCGCTGCCATCTCGCCGCCGTCAATTCCATCAACTGGGCCAGGATCATGGCCCAGATCGTCTATTATTTCTGGGCCGCAGTCGCCATCGGCGCGGCGGGGCGGCCGATTGCCTTCGCCGTGCCGACGGGCAATTTCGGCAACATCTTCGCCGGTTACGCCGCCTCGCTCATGGGCCTTCCTGTTCGCCAGCTCATCATCGGATCGAACCGCAACGACATTCTGACCCGCTTTCTCGGCTCGGGCCGAATGGAGGCCAGCCGGGTTATGCCGACCTTGAGCCCGAGCATGGATATCCAGGCTTCCAGCAATTTCGAACGCCTGTTGTTCGAGCTCTACGGCCGTGATGGAACGGAGGTGGCCGCCTTGATGGACCGGTTCGGCGAGACCGGCGCGTTCAGCGTCGACGCGGATCGCCTGCGCGGCATTCGCGCCCTGTTTGACGGCGAACGTTTTGACGATGAACAGACGAAGCGGACGATCAAGGCGGTTTACCAGGAAAGCGGCTGGATTCTCGATCCTCATTCGGCCGTCGGCGTTGCCGCCGGGCGGGCCAAGCGGCGCGATGCCGAGGTACCCATGGTCGTCCTGGCGACCGCCCATCCAGCCAAGTTTCCCGAGGCCGTCAGGGCAGCCACGGGCGAATCTCCCGAACCGCCGCCGCGCCTTGCCGATCTTTTCGAGCGCCAAGAGCGCTACCGCGTCTTGCCCAAGGACTTGCGGGAGGTGCAGACTTTCGTGCTGGAAACACTGCGCGGAAAGAGGGCGGCATGAGCATCAACACCTCGGTCATGTCCAACGGTCTTCGGGTTGCCAGCGATAGCATGGATACCGTTGAAACGGTTTCCGTCGGTCTCTGGATCGAGGTCGGTAGCCGCCACGAATCCGCGGAGGTCAACGGCGTTACCCATCTTCTTGAGCATATGGCTTTCAAGGGCACCGAACGGCGCGACGCCCGGGCCATCGCCGAGGAAATCGAAGCTGTCGGCGGTCACCTTAACGCTTATACGACGCGAGAAAGCACCGCCTATTACGCCAAAATGCTCAAGGATGATCTTGAACTCGCCGTCGATATCATTGCCGATATCGTCCAGAACTCGATTTTCGATCCCCAGGAACTGATCCGCGAGCGGGCCGTCATCATCCAGGAAATCAACCAGGCCCAGGATACTCCCGACGACGCCGTTTTCGACAACTTTCAGGCCGGCGCCTATCCGAACCAAGCTCTGGGCCGCCCGGTCATGGGGTCGGTGCGGTTGATCCACGATCTCTCCCGGGAAGCCATCATCGAATACATGCAAGACCATTACAACGCGCCGGGCATGATCCTGGCGGCCGCCGGTCATGTGGAACATGACCAGTTGTTGGCTTTGGCGGAATCGGCATTTTCGAATTTGCCGTCCCGGGGGGAAAACTCCCACCCTTCATCTCGTTATGTTGGCGGCGAATCGCGCGAGGAACGCGAGATCGAACAAGCCCACTTGCTTCTCGGTTTCGAGGGCCTAGCCATAGATCGTCCCGATTTTTATACCCTTTCGGTTCTCTCCAGCCTGTTCGGCGGCGGCATGTCTTCGCGCCTGTTCCAGGAGGCGCGGGAAAATCACGGCCTCGTTTACAACATCTACTCTTTCCTGTCCTGTTACATGGATGGCGGCTTGTTCGGCATTTACGCCAATACCGGAGAGAAGGAAGTGGAGGCCCTGATGTCCTTGCTCTGCCGGGAAATCGAGAAGGTTCAGCGTGATGTCACCAGCGAAGAGGTGAACCGCTCCTGCGCTCAACTCAAGGCCAGCATCCTGATGTCCCTGGAAAGCACCTTTGCCCGCTGCGAGCAGCTGGCCCGCCAGATCATGGTTTTCGGCCGCCCTTTGCCGATAGCGGAAATCGTCGAAAAAGTAGAAGCCGTGGACGCCGCCGCCGTCATGCGGCTGGCCGGGCGCATTTTCGGCGGCACGCCAACGCAGGCGGCGCTGGGTCCCCTATCGGGAGTTAAAAGTTACGATAAAATGACGGAAAAGCTGGGTTGATGGCCAAAAGTCAAGCGTGGCCAGCTTCGTCCGAGAGCATCCGAGGATCGATACCCAGTTTGCCCATGGCCCGTTGCCACTTGCCTTCCAGGTCGGCGCCGAAAACCAGATCAGCGTCGGCGGCGACATGCAACCAGCCGTTGGCTTTGATCTCGGTGTCCAACTGCCCCGGCCCCCAACCGGCGTAACCCAGGGCCAAGAGACGCCGGCGCGGCCCGCTGCCGCCGGCGATGGCTTTGAGGATATCGATCGTGGCGGTGAGGGCAACCTCGCCATCCACCACCATGGTCGTGTCCTGGACATAGTCGGGTGAATGCAGGACGAAGCCGCGTCCCGATTCGACGGGACCGCCGAAATGGACTCTGATCGGTTCAACATCGCCGGAAGGCTCGATGTCCAGTTGCTCCAAGAGATCGGGAAAACTGATCGCATCGATCTCCCGGTTGACGACCAGTCCCATGGCCCCGTCGGCATTGTGAGCGCAGAGATAGATCACGGTCTTGGCAAAACGGGGATCCTGCAGCCCCGGCATGGCGACGAGAAGCTGTCCGGAAAGGTAGCTTTCGTCTTTTTCGATCACTGGCATCAACAACCTCTTCGCGGACTGGACGGATGATCGACAACCGGGCCGTCCTTGCGCCTCGGGAACGTCCTTTCCATCATTATACCCATATGAACCCGCCATGAAAATCCCGCTTGTTTTCCGATCGAGGTAAAGACTGCGTGATCATCCGCATCTTTTGCGAGATTTTGTGATGAAAAACGGTATAACCTGGGAGGATCGAGAGAAAGTACGGACGAGTCGAATCGTTTCAACGGACATGTTTTTCTTCAAGCTTGGAACATACTGTTCCGCCATATTTGCGCTGGCCGTGCCATGGCTTTGCCCTTCCCCCGCCAAAGCGCAATTGGCGTCGTCGCCCTGGTCGGTGACCGACCAGGCGTCGGTGCGGCTTCTGTCGGCCACCGAAGCCGTGGGCGCGACGGAAGACGTTCTTCTCGGTCTGCATTTCCGGCTGAAAAAGGGCTGGAAAATTTCTTGGCGGTCGCCGGGAGACGCCGGCTTCTCGCCGACGCTTGACTGGTCCGGATCGGAAAACCTGTCGGCCGCGAACATTTCCTGGCCGGTTCCCGAACGGTTCTCGATCCTTGGCTTCGAGACCTTCGGTTACAAGGACGAAACCGTCCTGCCCTTGACGGCGACCCTGGCTCAAGCGGGCCAGCCGCTCGGCCTGCGGGCGGCGGTCGACTACCTCGCATGCAATGAAATCTGCATTCCTTATAAAGCGACCCTGGCGCTGCGCTTGCCGGCTGGGGAGTCCCGGCCGAGCGCATTTGTCCATCTCATCAACCGCTTCGCCGTCCGCGTCCCCGGCGACGGCGCCGCCCATGGCCTGACCATTGAAAAGGTCGAGGCAAGCGGCGGCAAAACCCACCCGATGCTGCGCGTCACCGCCACCGCCAGCTTTCCTTTCTCGGCGCCCGACCTCTATGTCGAGGGACCGGACGAACTGCAATTCGCCAAACCCGCCGTGCGCCTGAGCGACGACGGCAATCGCGCCCTCCTGGAGTTGCCGGTATCCGGCATCGAATTCTTTCAACGGGACCTCAACGGAATTTTCCTGACCCTGACCTTGGTCGACGGCGAACGCAGCGCCGAGCGCCGCTTGCGGGTCGTCGCCGCCGCCAGCGCCTCCCCGCCGACGGCAATGCCGGGAACGGACGCGACCGCCTGGCCGCTGGTTCTGGTTCTGGCGGTGCTGGGCGGGTTGATCCTTAACCTCATGCCCTGCGTATTGCCCGTTCTATCGATCAAACTTCTCCATTTGGTCGGCCATGGCGGGGCCGGATCTTGGCGGGTGCGATATGGCTTCATCGCTTCCGCCGCTGGCATCCTTTTTTCTTTCCTGGGGTTGGCGGCTGTGCTGGCGGCGTTGAAAGCCACCGGCGCGACGGTTGGTTGGGGCATCCAGTTCCAACAGCCCTGGTTCCTGATCGCCATGACCTTGGTGGTGACTCTGTTCGCCTGCAACCTTTGGGGGTTTTTCGAGCTCCGGTTGCCTCGTTGGATCGCCGATATGGGCGAACATTCCAGCCACGTTCACGGCCTAGGCGGACATTTCCTGTCCGGCGCATTCGCCATGTTGCTGGCGACCCCTTGTTCGGCGCCGTTCCTGGGCACCGCCGTCGCTTTCGCCTTGTCCAGGGGAGCAACGGAAATCTTCGCTATCTTCGCCGCTCTCGGGCTGGGGCTGGCGTTGCCTTATCTGGCGGTGGCGGCGGCGCCGGGGATGGCGACGCGGCTCCCCAAGCCCGGTCCGTGGATGGCGAAACTGCGCCTTGTTCTCGGTTTCGCCCTGGCGGCGACGGGGATTTGGCTGCTCACCATCCTAGCTTCGCTTATCGGCGGGAGCGCCGCCGCCGCCATCGGCGCCCTGATGGTGGCGGCCGGGGCGGCGCTCTATTTCCGGCGCCGCACGCGGCACTGGCTCGAACGGGCCGGGGGAATGTCGATCGCCGTGGTTGCGGCGCTTGCCGTCATGGCGTTTCTGATCCCGGCGAACCTCCCCGAAAGCCCTCGCCCAGGCAAGGTCAAGGTCGGCGACAGCAATGCTCAATGGACTCCTTTTGACGGTCCCGCCATTGCGGCTTTGGTCGCCGGCGGCAAAGTCGTTTTCGTCGACGTCACCGCCGATTGGTGCATCACCTGTCTGATCAACAAGGCCCTGGTCCTGACCCAAGGCAGGGTGAAAGAACGCCTGGCCGGCGGCAACGTCGTCTCCATGCGGGCCGACTGGACCCAGCCCGATGACGCCATCAGCGCCTATCTGGCCAAGTTCCAGCGCTACGGCATTCCATTCAACGCCGTTTACGGTCCGGCCTTGCCGGAAGGCTTCGCTCTGCCCGAACTATTGACCGAACAGGTGGTTCTCGACGCCCTTGACCGCGCCGCCGGAAACACGGTGGTCTCGTCCCGCCGGCCCCTATTGTAAAGCAAAACCGGACTACCTATTTCTATGCCCTGAACGCCGGCCCCGACCGGAAGCCGGAAAAAATCATTCATTCGTTTATGGAGAGGAACCAGGTATGACTATTCAAGTCGGCGACAAGGCGCCCTCCGTCACATTGCACGTTATGGGTGAGGATGGCCCAGATGCCATTTACCACCGACGACTTGTTCAAGGGCAAGAAGGTGGCGTTCTTCGCCTTGCCAGGAGCCTTCACCCCGACCTGTTCGGCTCAACATCTGCCGGGCTTCGTCGATAATGCCGAAGCACTGAAAAGCAAGGGAATCGATTCCATCGTCTGCCTGGCGGTCAATGACGCCTTCGTCATGAGCGCCTGGGGCAAGGATCAAAACGTCGGCGACAAAGTCACGCTCGTCGCCGACGGCAGCGCCGATTTCACCAAGGCGGCGGGATTGGAATTCGACCTTTCCGGCAAGGGATTGGGACTCCGCTGCAAGCGCTTCTCGATGGTGATCGACGACGGCGTTATCACAACTCTCGACATCGACGAATCGGGAGCCTTGGAAACCTCCAGCGCCGAGAACATGCTGGCACGGTTGTGACCTTGGTTTCGGCGGAGCGGGGGGAGACGAGGCCCCGCCGATTTATATGCCTTACCAGCTTGCCCGTCTCCAGGCGCGGGAAGTCGCGTGGCGACAGCGAATCGGAACACCACCATCCGAGGCCGCGCTCGGAGCCGATCCCTTCGAAGTAGCCCACAAGGTGCGTGGAGAGCGCGGTAAACCAGACCATGTCACGAAGCCAGGCTATCGACGTATATGCGCTTCGGGAAATTCTTCAAGCCTCTTGATAGATATTCAGTCACGCCGTGGCGGTTTTTCCGCAACGAGTACTTTGTACCCTGACTGCAAAGGCTGGTGCGGGCGGTGAGACTCGAACTCACACTCCGTTGCCGGAACCAGATTTTGAGTCTGGCGCGTCTACCTGTTCCGCCACGCCCGCAACCTAAGCAACCTCGTATGCATCAGCCTTTCTAGCCTGCCCCGTCCGCCTATTCCGCTGGTTCGTGGGGCTTGGCCTAGACCAGCGGCAGGAACACCAGCCGGTCGGCCAGCAGGGAGACGAAAATCATAAGCAGATAGAGGATCGAAAAGAGGAACATGGACCGGGCTGTCCGTTCGCCCTCCTGGCCGTCATCCGGCGCGTTCTGGTCCTTCCAGAAGCGCCAGCCGTGGACCCAGAAGGCGGTGCCCAATCCCACCGCGGCGACACCATAGAGGGCCCCCGACATGCCGATCGCCACCGGCAACAGAGTCGCCGGGAGCAACAGAGCCATATAGACCAGCATCCGCCTCTTGGTTCCGTGCACGCCCACGGCGAGCGGCATCATGGGCACGCCGGCGGTCTCGTAATCGCCCCGCCGGAACAGCGCCAGCGCCCACGAGTGCGGCGGCGTCCACAGGAAAATGATGGTGAACAGCAAGACCGCGCCGAGGCCCACGCCGTCGGTGACGGCGGCCCAGCCGATGACCGGCGGCAGCGCGCCCGAGGCGCCGCCGATGACGATGTTCAGGGGAGTGCGGCGCTTCAGCCAGACGGTGTAGATGAAGACGTAATAGAAGATGGTCAGCGTCAGCAGCGCCGCCGCCCAGAGGTTGACCAGGAGCGCCATCACCCCCACCGAGCCGGTGGATAGAACGACCCCGATGGCCAGCGCCTCCTTGGGCTTCAGCCGGCCGGCAGGGAGCGGCCGGTTCATGGTGCGGAACATGTGGAGGTCAATATCGCGGTCGTACCACATGTTGATGGCGCCGGCGGCGCCGGCGCCGATGGCGATGCAAAGGACGGCGGCGGTGGCGGTCCAGGGATCGATGGCGCCCGGCGCCAGCAATAGCCCGGCCAGCGCCGTGAACACCACCAGCGACATCACCCTGGGCTTCAACAGCACCGCGTAATCGGCAACGCGGAAGCGGAGCGCCCTGGGCGCGGCTTGGGGCCGGGCGGTGTCGGCGATATTCTCCGATGCTCCGGTTCCCTGCCTTGTCACGGTGAAACCCTGGTTGCCGAAAGAACCTCGTTCGAGGACGAAGCCACTATAAGAAGCCACTATATTAGATCATGGGCGGGCCAGGGACCAGCCATTAACTTACAGGCGTTGACTTTATTTTCAGTGGCGCCCCGGAGATTCCGACCGCAAGAAGATGAAAATGAACGCCACGCCGCCAATGGCGGCGATCAGGCTTGGGCGTGAACAACCTGTTGAGACTCTACATCTAGACCCCATGTCCAATCTGGACGTGGGTGACCCGTCTCACTGTATGCAGGTGTCGAGGGTTGCGCCGGATGGTCCGGCGCCGGTGAACGCATGCGTTCACCATGCATAGGAGACGGATCATGGAAGAGACTATC
>DUZD01000028.1 GCA_013349695.1 Rhodospirillaceae bacterium | reverse complement strand
CCTCCCGATTTTTCAACTTCAACAGAAATTCGGTGACAGCAACAGAAATTCGGTGACAGCATACTAATTTCCAAAACCTTGCCATTTCCAATCAAGTGGAAAGATGAAATTAGTATGCTGTCACCGAATTTCCTTAAATCCTTTAATTGTCTGACAGAGGCAAATCCTTATATTAGCCTTAATTGAGCCTATCCGATCGGGCCGGGCGGGGCGACCGTCATGCCCGGCGGCGGATTTCCAGTTTGCGAGGACGGACTTCCCCATGCGTGTGACCATCAACGGCGAGGAACGATGCTTCGATGCCTCGCTCACCGTCGAAGAACTTCTTGGCCAAATCGGCATAGATTTCCGCAAGGTGGCGGTGGAGCGCAATCTCGAGATCGTCCCCAGGTCCCTATACCGGGAGGTTTCCCTCGACGATGGCGACCGGTTGGAAATCGTTCATTTCATCGGCGGCGGCGCCCCGGACGAGGCGGGCGCCGGCCGCCAGGATACCTTCGAGGTGGCGGGACGGCGGTTCACCTCGCGTCTCCTTGTCGGCACCGGTAAATACAAGGATTTCGAAGAGACCAAGGCCGCCATCGAGGCGTCGGGCGCGGAAATCGTCACCGTCGCCGTCCGCCGGGTCAACATCACCGATTCCAATCAGCCGATGCTGATCGATTACCTCGATCCCAAAAAGTATACCTACCTACCCAACACGGCGGGCTGTTATACCGCCGAGGAGGCCATGCGCACCCTGCGCCTGGCTCGCGAGGCGGGTGGCTGGGACTTGGTCAAGCTGGAAGTCCTGGGCGATCGGCAAACCCTCTATCCCCATATGCCCGAGACCCTGGAAGCGGCTGAAATCCTCATCAAGGAAGGCTTCAAGGTCATGGTCTACTGCACCGACGACCTGATCATGGCGAAGCGCCTGGAAGACATTGGCTGTGTCGCCATCATGCCTTTGGCGGCTCCGATCGGCTCCGGACTCGGCATTCAGAATTCTATCAACATCCGGCTGATCGTCGAGCGGGCGTCGGTGCCGGTTCTGGTCGACGCCGGCGTCGGCACCGCATCGGACACCACCATTGCCATGGAGTTGGGTTGTGATGGGGTGCTGATGAATAGCGCCATCGCCGAGGCCAAGGATCCTGTGAAAATGGCCATCGCCATGAGAATGGCGGTGGAATCCGGACGCTTGGCCTATCTCGCCGGGCGAATGCCGAAGAAACGTTACGCCGATCCCTCCTCGCCGCTGGCCGGTTTGATTTGAGAAGCGAGCCCGGGCGTTGAAGGAAAGGTTTTTTCGCTTACATCGGCGGAAATTCGGCTTATAACCCCGCCGGCCTCGTCATTTTGCGGGAGAATCGACCGTGACCCCGAAAATTAGAGAGTTTCCTAGCTCGACACGGTTCCGAAACACCCTGTCTCGTCGTTGATCTGGAGGCGGTGGCGGAAAACTACCGGCGTCTCGGCCGGGCTTTGCCGCTGGCCCGGATTCATTATGCGGTCAAGGCCAACCCGGCGCCGCAAATTCTTACAACTCTGGCTGGTCTGGGCTCCTGTTTCGATGCCGCCAGCGTTTCCGAGATCGATGACTGCCTGGCCGCTTCCGCGCCGCCCGAAAACATTTCCTTTGGCAACACCATCAAGAAGCAAACGGACATCGCCCATGCCTTTAGGAGGGGAGTGCGGCTGTTTGCCTTCGACAGCGACGAGGAGTTGTGGAAATTGGCCGCCGCCGCGCCCGGTTCGCGGGTCTATTGCCGCATCCTGACGGCCAGCGAGGGGGCGGATTGGCCGCTGTCGAGAAAATTCGGCTGCCAATTGGACATGGCCGGCGATCTGATGGTCCGCGCCGGCGATCTTGGCCTCGAGCCGTACGGTGTCTCGTTTCACGTCGGCTCCCAGCAGACCGACTCCGAGCAGTGGCGGATCGCCATCGGCAGGACGGCGATGGTTTTTTCGGACTTGGCCGAGGCCGGGATCAAACTCGGAATGATCAACCTCGGCGGCGGGTTTCCCGTCCGTTACCGGCGGGACATTCCCGCTTTCGAGCATTATGCCGAAGCCATCATGCAAGCGATGATCAGGTATTTTGGCAATGATCCGCCGGAGATGATCGTCGAGCCGGGGCGTTGCATCGCCGCCGAGGCCGGGATCATCGAGACGGAAGTGGTGCTGGTCTCGCGCAAGTCCTACGACAAAAAGGAGCCGCGCTGGATCTATCTGGACGTGGGCCGGTTCGGCGGGCTTGCCGAAACCATGAACGAATCCATCGAGTATCCTATTCGCACGCCCCATAACGGAGGCGAGAAAGGGCCGGTGGTGCTGGCCGGGCCGACTTGCGACGGCGCCGATATCCTTTACGAAAAGGCCGCCTACAGCTTGCCTTTGGATTTGAAAGCCGGTGACCGCCTCCGGCTGCTCGCCGCCGGCGCCTACACAACCACATACGCCTCCGCCGGTTTCAACGGCTTCGGCCTGCTCAGGGAATATTACATTTGAGCGCTATCGGGCCGCCCGCCACCTAACGGCTTATTTTTTCCTTTTCTTCGCCTTGATGGGCTGAAGCAGGAAAGCCGGAACATGGCCGCCCATGCTGATCGCCGGCTTGCCGTGATCATGGCCGTCTTGGTCGTGCCGTTCTTTGCGGAGGCTGGGGGAATGGACCGGTTCGGCATCTCTTTTGCCGTCGTCCCCGCCGCCGGGTTTGCGCCGCCGTCCACGGCGGCGGCGGCCTTTGCCGGGGACCGGCTCGAGGCTGCCGGCGCCAATGCCGTCCATGGTGAGGCGGGGAATTTTCTTGCCGATCAGTCTGGCGATCGCCTCCAGGTGCTTGCCATCCTCGGGTCCGGCGATGGTCAAGGCGCGGCCCTCTTTGCCGGCTCGTCCGGTGCGGCCGATGCGGTGCACGTAGTCTTCGGGATGGCAGGGAACGTCGAAATTGAAGACATGGCTCATTTCAACGATGTCAAGACCGCGGGCGGCGACATCGCTGCAAACCAGTAGCTTGAACCCGCCCGACTTGAAACTGTCCAGGGTTTGCATGCGTGACGGCTGATCCATGTCGCCATGCAGCTGGGAGGCATCATAGCCGTGGCGGACGAGCGAGCGGAACAGAACCCCGACGTCGCGTTTGCGGTTGCAGAAGATAAGGGCGTTTTTAACCCCTTCGGCGTTGATCAGGCGGCGCAGGGCGGCCCGTTTTTCCTTTTGAACGTTGCTCGGCCGGTGGCCGTTTCCAGGTTCGACCATCACCAACCCCTGGATGACGGTTTCGGCTGGCGTCGCTGGTGGCGCGACGGAGATCTCTTTGGGGTTGATCAGAAAGGTCTCGGCGAGGCGGCGGATTTCCGTCGGCATGGTGGCCGAGAAAAACAGGGTCTGGCGCATTTTCGAGAGCAGGGAAACGATGCGTTCGATATCTGGGATAAAACCCATGTCCAGCATCCGGTCGGATTCGTCGAGAACCAGGATTTTAATGTCGCTCAACAACAAACGGCCGCGCTCGAAAAGGTCCAAAAACCGCCCAGGCGTGGCGATCAGCACATCCGGGCCCCGTTCTATGGCCTTGACCTGATCGTTGATCGACGTTCCGCCAATCAACAGCGCCATGCTCAGCTTGTTGTGCTTGCCGTAAATATCGAAACATCCGGACACTTGCGCCGCCAGTTCCCGCGTCGGCTCGAGAATGAGAGAACGGGGCATGCGCGCCTTGGCCCGGCCCGCCGCCAGAATGTCGATCATCGGCAGGGTAAAAGACGCGGTCTTGCCCGTCCCCGTCTGGGCGCAACCCAGGATGTCCCTTCCCATGAGGATGTAGGGAATGGCCTCGGCCTGAATCGGCGTGGGTTCGGTGTAACCCGCTTCGCCGACGGCGCGCAGGACATTTTGACTCAATCCTAAATCAGAAAAATTCATTCGGTCCGATTCGACCGGCGATCAAAGGAAGGTATTCGCCAATGGATATAACATTGGCGCCGGATATTAGGCTTTCCGGGGCTGCTGTCAATCTTCCCGGCCGCCACCCCGGCGCGCCGATACCATCCAGGTCTTGGCGAGAGGGGACGCATGGATTAATTATTGCCCACTTGGCAATCGTTTTAGAGAACCCGCCCATGCTGATCACCGCCGACCAATCCTGCCTGTTGATCGTCGACGTTCAGGCCAAGCTGGCGTCCGCTGTCGAGGAATGTGAGCGCGTCATCGCCAATTGTGCCGCGCTCATGCAAGTGGCAGCCCGCTTGCGGGTGGCGGTTCTGGTTTCCGAACAATACCCGAAAGGGCTCGGGCCGACGGTTCCGGAACTGGCCGAACTGGCGCCCGCCGGCTCGCTGATGGTCAAGGAGCATTTTTCCTGCATGGGGGACGCCGGTTGCGCCGGACGCATCCAAGGTCTTGACCGTCCCCAGGTTGTCGTCGCCGGGATCGAAGCCCACGTTTGCGTTCTGCAGACGGCGTTCGGACTGCTCAATGAGGACCGCCAGGTTTTTGTCGTCGCCGATGCCGTTTCATCGCGCTCGGCGCAAGACTGCCGGCTGGCCCTCGATCGCCTGCGCGACGGCGGCGTCTCGATCGTCACCACGGAAATGGTTCTGTTTGAATGGGTAGGCCGCTCCGGCACGACGGAATTCAAGAAACTCAGTGAAATGCTGAAGAACAAGCAGGCATAAGGGTCGGAAAGGGCATCCGATCCGGACCGGCCGCGGCCGGATTATGACGGTCCTCCGCCCTTAGTGGCCCGCCGGCGGAGAAAATCGAAAATAAAGGTTTCAATCGCGGCATTACGTCCTATACTGGTGTCAATTGGCGCCACATGCCTTGGCGTATCTTGAGATTAGCGAATTACTTGAGATTTAGCATCTAAGACGTCTAGCTCGGCTATTCCGTGAATTGTGACACCAAAAACAAGCGCTCCGGCGTGGAGCGCGCGACGTAAGCGACGTAAGCAACATAAGGCAAGGATAACTCATGGCTGTTGGAACTGTGAAATGGTTTAACCCGGTCAAGGGGTACGGCTTCATCGAACCCGAAGACGGCGGCAAGGACGCCTTTGTCCATATCTCCGCCGTCGAGAGTGCCGGTCTGTCGACCCTCCGCGAGGGCCAGAAGGTCGAGTACGAACTCATTTCCGGCAAGAACGGAAAGACCGCCGCCGAGAACATCGTCTCCCTCGACTGAGACGAGGGATCATACCTATCCTATCCATAGCGGTATGTTTGTCCGAAAGGGAGCGGAGGCAAGACCTCTTACTCTTTCATTCGATGGCCGCGCGCCGTCACTCGTCTGGCTGGGCAAGCCATGGCACGTAAGCCCAATTACGGATTCGAGCGCCGGGAACGCGAACGTGTGAAGGCCGAAAGGCGCCGCAAGCGCCAGGAGGCAAAGGCGGAGCGGTCAAAGAAACCGAAGAACGAGAAGACCGGGGAGCCGGAAGAGCCGGAAGAGCCGGAAAAGTAGTCTCGCATTGTCGACCATGGCCGGTCGGACGAGGTATGATTTCATCCCCGCGTTTGAGAATCATGGCACAGGCAAAAGCGGGGCTCACCAGTCAATAAGGCGAGGCGATGATCCTGGGTGTGGCCGGGTTCTCCGAGACGACGGTTACCCTTGAACCATCCCCTGGCCGGGAAGGCTCTTAGCCTCGGGCTCCAGCTGGCGGAATCGTCCGAGAGCCCGCCGGCCCTTTCTTCCGGCAATTTCCCCGGCCGGGTCACGCGGGCCGTGATTTCCGCGCTCTTCATGGCGGGAAGCCGACGCCATTTTTATCGTCCTTGTCTGAAAATTCCCCCTTTTTCGTCCAATCCCTTTGTTCGTGTTGGACGCGGATTGTCTTGCTCGCCGCCAGGACAACGCGAAAATTGATTCGGGGGATTCTTTATAAGTCCGGCGACTTGGCGGTTACCTTGTTATTTGGCGACTCGTGTTTCGATGGTAGTTTTTCAGCGGCAACCCGGAACATTAGGGCATATCTATGTTGTGAAAAGTCGGCGACGGCCAATCTTGAAAGGCTCTAGGGAATAACGGAATGTCAGGCCTGATTATACCCTACCGAGGGGTCCTGCCGCGCATCGCGGAAAGCGTTTTCGTCGCCGCCACGGCTACCGTCATCGGCGACGTCGAGATCGGGGCGGATAGCGGCGTCTGGTTCGCGGTCGTCCTCCGCGGCGACGTCAGCGAAATCCGCGTCGGCGAGGGCACCAACATCCAGGACGGCGCCATCGTCCATGTATCGTCGGGGCGGATCGGGAGTTCGGTCAGACTGGGCACCTACATCGGCTCCGGCGTCACCGTCGGCCACCTGGCCGTCCTCCATGCCTGCGCCATTGGCGACGATGCCTTCATCGGCATGCGGGCGACAGTGATGGATGGGGCCGTGGTCGAGGACGGCGCCATGGTTGCCGCCGGCGCCCTGGTGACGCCCGGCAAGCGGGTCAAAAGCGGTGAGCTTTGGGCCGGTTCGCCGGCCCGGCGCTTGCGCGGCCTGAGTCCCGACGACTTGGGCGGCATGGCCGATTCGGCCGCCCATTACATCGAACTGGCCCGCGAGTACCGAAAAGCGGCCGGCCAGGATCATGACTGACAGGCGGTCCCCGGATGACCTGCTGCCAGGGGTCCTGGCGGGCCGGACCCGGTGCATCGCCAAGTTGATGTCGCGGGCCGAGGCCGGCTTTGACGGGGACCAGGAGGTGCTGGCGGAAATTCACCGTCATGCCGGCAACGCCCATGTGATTGGCGTTACCGGGGCGCCGGGAAGCGGCAAATCGACCCTCGTCGGCGCCCTGACCCGCGCCTTTCGGGCCGCCAACCGGACTGTCGGTATTGTCGCTGTCGATCCGTCCAGCTCCTTTTCCGGCGGCGCCATCCTCGCCGACCGTCTGCGCATGAGCGGGCTCACCGGCGACGCCGGCGTTTTCATCCGTCCCATGGCCACCCGCGGCGCCATGGGCGGTCTCGCCAGCGCCAGCCTGGACACGGTAGACATCCTCGATGCGGCGGGATTCGACTTGGTGCTGATCGAGACCGTTGGCGTCGGCCAGGGCGAAGTGGATATCGTCCAGGCGGCGCATACGGTGGTGGTGGTCACACCCCCCGGACTTGGCGACGGGATTCAGGTGATGAAGGCGGGGATATTCGAGATCGCCGACATCCACGCGGTCAGCAAATGCGACCGCGCCGAGGCCGCCAAAACGGTCGCCGAGTTGAAGGCCGCGCTGCCCCTGGGCCTGACCGGCAAGGACCGTTTCGGCTGGCTGGTGCCGGTGCTGGCGACGAGCGCCGAACGCGACGAGGGCATAGACGGCCTGCGAGCCGCCATCGACGGCCATCGCGCGCATCTCGGGGACAGCGGTGAAATGGATCGGCGGCGGCGGCGGAACCTGCAAATGCGAATCGTCAAGATCGCCGAGGAGATCCTAAGAAAACGCATTTCGGATCGGCGCGGCGACAAGCTCTCGGAGTTGCTGGACAAGGTCATCGCCGGCGACTTGGATCGGCGCGCCGCGGCTCTCGCGCTGCTCGCCGATTCTAACGAAAAGTGAGTTTCACTCCGCCCGCGCCTTTGCGTCCGCCCCATTGCACCGGCGCCGGGGGCCGCGCCGGGAGCGTCCTCAAACGCTTGGCCCTGGCCCGACTCCGGCCAGCGGGGGCAAATAAAATGCTACTCGAAAGGAGACATCGGGACGTTCTGTTGATCGTCTCCCGGTCAATCTACTATGATTGAAGGGAATTCGAGGATGGCTTTGGAAATCCCGGCAAGCCCGTTATCCCGCCGCCGGGGAATGCGTTTGGCCGAGCAATTAAGAGCCTATCCGAACAACCGCCTCCAGTTATTCGGATAGGCTCTAAGTGTGGATGTTTGGAGATTGTTAACCAAATTCCGGCAATAAAAATCATATGAATATAAGAAAAGCAAATTTTATAGCTGATTTTTGTTGTATGCTGCTAAAGAGGGGTCCAGCGACCATGGTGACAGAAGAAAACAGGCAATTTACGTTCAAGCGGTTCAGCGGGCCGGTTTTTCTGGGCCTGCTTTTGCCGGCGTTAATGTTGATGAGCGGTTGTTCCGATATTCCCGACGCGGCCAATCCCGTCGAATGGTACAAAAGCACGGTGGGTCTTTTTACCGGCGAAGATAAAGAAGTACGGACCGCCAAGGAAACTGGGAAACAACAGAGCTCCCTTGTTGCCGACAGGAACAAGCCACCGCCGGGCGCCGACAAACCATTCCCGAAATTGTCGTCGGTGCCGGCCCGGCCGTCCCGCGGGCTGGTCGGCGACACCGAGCGGCGGAGATACGCCAAACCCATTCCCCGTCAAAGCGAACCGGCGCAATCTCTTGGTTCCGAAGTAACCGCCATGGCGGTGCCTCCCGCGCCGCCGCCGGCGGCTGTACCGACCACTCCCGTGGCGGCCGTACCGACCATTCCCGTGGCGCCCGCACCCATCGCGCCGTTCTCTGTGCCGCCGCCATTCGTGGCCGCGTCTTCGGCGGCCGCGCCGCCGTCGACAGTGCGGAAAACCTACGAAGACCGTTTGGCTCGGCGTTTGCCGGAAAAGAGTGAACCGATGACCCTGGCCGAGGGCATGCCGGGGCTGCCGCAACTGTCTCCCGGGCCGCAACGGTTTGCGACAGTGGTCATTTCCTCCTCGGGGGTGGAACTGGCGGCCGCCTCGCCTGGAATGGCGTTGTCGCGGCCCACTCCCGCTCCCACTCCCGCTGCGTCGCCGGCGGGACGGCCGGAGTTGGTGCCTTCAAAAAAACCGATTGCCGCGAAAGGTGGATTCAAGGTTGCGACCATCCAGTTCCCCAACGGCTCCTTCGACATCAATGCCCAGGACCAGCGTATTCTCGATAACGTCAGCGTAATTTTCCGCCAGCGCGGCGGCGAATTGCGGGTGGTTGGCCATGCCAGCAGTCGGACTCGCAGCATGGACCCCGTTGAACACAAGATGGTCAACTTCCAGATTTCGGCGGCCCGCGCCAACACAATCGCCAGTGAGCTCATCCGGTTGGGTGTGCCGGCTTCGCAAATCCGGGTCGTTGCCATGTCCGACGTAAAACCGCTTTATTTCGAGTTTATGCCCTCTGGCGAGGCAGGCAATCGCCGCGCCGAGATTTATATCGTAAATTGACTGGCCAACCTCCCGCCGCCAAAAAACCGGTCATCGGTACCACCGGCGTGATATCTTGAAAGAAGAGGGGGGGACAGGCTCCAACTGGTCAATAATTATTTAACCTGCCATCCAGATTTCGAAGATCCGGCCTATGTTTAAACCAGGGCGCCAAATTTCGTACATATTTGCCGTGTGAGGATCATGGAGCAGGAATTCCACCGTATCCGGCGTTTGCCGCCCTATGTGTTTGCCGAGGTCAACGCCATGAAAGCCCGCGCCCGGGCCTCCGGCGAGGACATCATCGACTTCGGCATGGGCAATCCGGACAGTCCGACGCCGGCCCATATCGTCGATAAATTGTGTGAAACGGTGCGCAATCCGCGCACCCACCGCTATTCCAACTCGCGTGGCATTCCAGGCTTGCGCAAGGCCGTCGCCGGGTATTACGGGCGCCGTTTCGGCATCGACATCGATGCCGAGACCGAAACCATCGTCACGTTGGGTTCCAAGGAAGGACTGGCTAACTTGGCGTCGGCCATATCCTCTCCCGGCGACGTGATTTTGTCGCCGAATCCCAGCTACCCCATCCATCCCTTTGGTTTTATCATCGCCGGCGCGACGGTGCGCAACATCCCTATCGTTCCCGACGGGAATCTGTTGGCGGCCTTGGACCGCGCCGTGCGCCACAGCGTACCCAAGCCGACGGCGATCGTGCTCAATTATCCGAACAACCCCACCGCCGTCTTGGCGGACCTGGACTTCTACGCTCAAGCGGTGGATTTCTGCCGCCACCACGGAATTTATCTTCTTTCCGACACCGCTTATGCCGAGATATATTTCGACTGTGAGCCGCCGCCGTCGGTTCTGCAGATTCCCGCCGCCAAGGAAATTGCCGTCGAATTCACTTCCATGAGCAAAACCTACTCCATGCCTGGCTGGCGCATTGGTTTCGCTACCGGCAACAAGAGACTGATCGCGGCGCTGGCGCGTATCAAGTCGTATCTTGATTACGGGGCTTTTACGCCGGTGCAGGTCGCCGCCGTCGCCGCCCTCAACGGTCCTCAGGAATGCGTCGGCGAAATCAGGGACATCTACCGCCGACGCCGCGACGTGCTCATCGCCGGATTGGCCGCCGCCGGCTGGAATGTTCCCAGTCCGCCAGCCACCATGTTCGCTTGGGCGCCTATTCCACCGGCCTTCGCGCATCTGGGTTCGTTGGAGTTTTCGAAGCTTTTGCTGCGCGAGGCGCAAGTCGCGGTTTCGCCGGGTATTGGTTTCGGCGAACATGGCGACGACCATGTCCGTTTCGCCTTGGTCGAGAACCGGCAACGGATTCGTCAAGCCGTCCGCGGCATCAAGGCGTTCCTCAACAATTACGGCAAAGTGATTGAGGAAACGGAAAAAAAACGAGCGGCGATTCTGTAAGCGGCGATCAACAATGAACAAGCCTCTCAAGATTGCCGTCGCCGGCCTCGGCACGGTTGGCGCCGGCACCATGAAACTGCTTTTCGAGCAGGCCCGGCTCATCGAACGCCGTTGCGGCCGCGCCATCACGGTTACCGCCGTTTCGGCGCGGGATCGAAACAAGGATCGGGGCGTGTCCCTGGAAGGAATTACCTGGTATGACGATCCGGTGACCATGGCGGCGGCAGCCGATGCCGGCGTGGTTGTGGAACTGATCGGCGGTTCGGAAGGCGTCGCCAAGCGGCTTTGCGAGACCGCCATCGCTTCCGCCAGGCACGTGGTGACGGCTAACAAAGCGCTTCTCGCCCATCACGGAACGGCCCTGGCCCGGGCCGCCGAGGGGGCCGGCGTGACTCTGGCTTACGAAGCGGCGGTGGCCGGCGGCATTCCCATCATCAAGGCTTTGCGCGAAGGGCTTGCCGCCAATGGCGTCAATCGCGTTTACGGTATTCTCAACGGCACCTGCAACTACATCCTCACCGTCATGCGCGAAAGCGGCCGCAAGTTCGAGGGCGTGTTGGCGGAAGCGCAATCGCTTGGTTTCGCCGAGGCCGATCCCGGCTTCGACGTGGACGGCATCGACACCGCCCACAAGCTGGCCATCCTCGCCAGCGTCGCTTTCGGCGGCGAGCTTAATTTCGACGCCGTCTATATCGAAGGCATCCGCAATATTTCTCCCTTGGATATCCGGTTCGCCAAGGAGTTGGGCTTTCGGATCAAGTTGCTGGGCATCGCCCGCATGACGGAGCATGGCGTCGAGCAACGGGTGCATCCCTGCATGGTGCCCCTGAATGCCCCCATTGCGCATATCGAAAATGTTTTCAATGCCGTGGTTGCCGATGGCGATTTCGTCGGCACCACCATGTTTGAAGGCCACGGCGCCGGGGCCGGCCCGACGGCTTCGGCGGTGGTCGCCGACTTGATGGACATCGCCAGGGGGTGCTCGACGCCCACTTTCGCGGTGCCGGCCGAGGACTTGGAAGCGCTTCCCGCCGCGCCCATGGAACGCCACTTTGGCGCCTATTACATTCGGCTGATGGTATTGGACCAGCCGGGTGTGTTTGCCGACGTTGCGGCGGCGCTTCGCGATCACAACGTTTCCATGGAGGCGATACTGCAGCGTGGGCGGGCGCCGGGCGAGGCGGTGCCGGTGGTCATGACCCTCCACGAAACCGAGGAATTGGGAGTGGTGCGAATGCTGGAGAAGGTCGGCACCTTGCCAACGGTGGTCGAGCCGCCGCAAATGATCCGAATCGAATCGTTCAACCAGAAATGAAACAAGGCATCGTGCCTTAAACTCCACTGTCTTTGCTTAAGAGCAGAAAAGGAATCTGTCCATGTCCTGGAAGTCGTCGTTCGTCGGCCGCAATCTCGCCATGGAGGCGGTGCGGGTCACCGAAGCAGCGGCCCTGGCCGCGTCAACGCTGCTGGGACGAGGAGACGACCAAGCCGCCGATCAGGCGGCGGTGGATGCCATGAAAAGCACCCTCGACGAGATCGCCATGGATGGCGTCATCCAAATCGGCGAGGGCAAAAAAGACGAAACCTCCAAGCTCTACCAGGGTGAAAATGTGGGAACGGGCGACGGCCCCAAGGTGGAAGTGGCCCTGTTGCCGCTGGAGGGGCCGACCATCATCGCCAAGGGCGAACACAACGGTCTGTCGGTGATCGCCATGACCGAGACGGGCGGGTTCCTCAATACTCCGAATATCTACATGGACAAAATCGCCGTCGGCGGCGGTTTGCCCGATGGCATTGTCGATATCGACGAGGAACCGGCCAAAAACCTGCGGGAATTGGCGACGGCCAAGGGCGTCGACGTCAGCGACCTGGTAGTCTGCATCCTTGACAGGCCGCGCCATTCCCAACTGATCGCCAGCACCCGCGAGGCCGGGGCGCGAATCGTGTTGATCACCGCCGGCGATGTTTCCGGCGTCATCGCCACCACTTGGCCGAAAAGCGGTATCGATATCTACATGGGCATCGGCGGCGCCCCCCAGGGGGTGCTGGCGGCGGCGGCGCTTGGCTGCGTCGGCGGCCAGATGCAGGGACGTCTGGTGTTTCGCGACGACAGCGAGAAGAAACTGGCCAGAGACTACGGCATTGACGATCTGGACCGCAAATACACCATCGGCGACATGGCGACAGGCGATTTGACTTTTGCCGCCACCGGCGTGACCGATGGCTCCATTCTCTCCGGCATTCGCCGCGAACACGGCGTTCCCGTCATTCATTCGCTGGTCATGCGTTCGAATACCGGCACGGTCCGCTGCATCGAAGCCTTTCATAACTTCGCTTCCAAGAAGGGCTTTTAAGGGCATCATGGAGAAGGCTGCTTCCCTATCCGGGGGAAAAGCCGGCGGCGAGTGTTTCCTGGCCGTTGAGAAGTCCCTGTCAGGCAAGCGCTGGTTGAGCAGACCGTTCGACGGCCGCGCCTCCTTGACTCTCGCCCAACGGGCTGGAATTCCCGAGATCGTCGGCCGCCTGCTTGCCGCCCGTGGCGTCGGACTCGAAGAGGTGGACGCCTTCCTCAACCCCAAACTCAACCGGTTGCTGCCCGATCCCGATCACCTCAAGGGCATGAAGGCGGCTTGCGAGCGCCTGAGCAGCGCCATCGTGCAGGGTGAACAGATCGCCGTCTTCGCCGATTACGATGTTGACGGGGCAACGTCCTCGGCCCTGTTGTCGCGTTTTTTTTCCGCCGTCGGCGGACGCTGTCGAATCTACATTCCGGACCGTTTGAGAGAAGGCTACGGCCCCAACGAAGAAGCCTTGCTCGGGCTTTTAAGCGAGGGAATTTCCGTCGTCGTGACGGCGGACTGCGGCACCAGCGCCCATGCCCCCCTGGAGGCGGCGGCGCGGGCGGGTCTTGACGTGATCGTCGTCGATCACCACGAATCGGAAGCGCGGCTGCCGCCGGCCGTCGCCGTGATCAATCCCAACCGTCTGGACGAAAACAGCCCACACGGCCAGTTGGCGGCGGTGGGGGTGGCTTTCCTGCTGACGGTCGCCCTCAACCGAACCCTGCGCCAAGCCGGCTGGTACCAAAGCCGCGCCCGCCGCCATCCAGAACCCGACCTTCTCCAGTGGCTCGATCTGGTGGCTCTCGGCACCATTTGCGACGTGGCGCCGCTGACTGGAGTCAACCGCGCCTTGGTGGCGCAGGGACTAAAGGTCATGGCGCGGCGGAGCAACCCCGGGCTCAAGGCGCTGGCCGACGCCGTCGGACTCGACGAACCGCCGGGGACCTATCACGTCGGGTTCATCCTTGGCCCGCGGATCAACGCCGGCGGGCGTATCGGCGCCGCCGACCTGGGCGCGCGTCTGCTCGCCACCGACGACGAAGGCGAGGCGGCCTCGATCGCCGTTCGCCTCGATGAGCTCAACCAGCGGCGCCGGGAGATCGAAGCCATGGTCTTCGAGCAGGCGTTGGCCCAGGTCGAGACGGCGCGATCCGAGACGGCACCCCTGATCCTGGCCGTTGGCGAGGATTGGCATCCGGGCGTCATCGGCATCGTCGCCAGCCGCCTGAAGGAACGCTATGGCCGTCCCACCTGCGTGGTTTCGCTCGCCGGGACGGAGGGCCAAGGATCGGCGCGGTCGGTCACCGGCATCGATCTCGGCGCCGCCGTCATCGCCGCCCGACAGGCCGGGCTGCTCGTCAAAGGTGGCGGCCACGCCATGGCGGCGGGCTTTATGGTCGAAAGGGAGCATATGCCGGAGCTTGGCCGGTTTCTGGGCGAGCGTCTGGCGGAGGCCGCCGACGCCACGGCCGGAGGCCCCGTCCTTCACCTTGACGGAGCGATGAAAACCGCCGCCGCCGACCTGGATTTGGTGGCGGCGCTGAAGCGGGTGGAGCCGTTCGGGGCGGGCAACCCCGAACCCCGATTCGCCATCACCAACGCCCGGCTGGGATATGCCGACGTGGTCGGCAAGGAGAAAAATCATCTACGTTGCGTTCTTTGCGGCGACGGCGGCCGTCGGCTGAACGCCATTGCCTTCCGGGCAATGGAGGTGGATTTGGGCTTGGCGCTCAAGAACCACGGCGGCGCTCTTTTCCACATCGCCGGGCGGCTTCGCGAAAACGTCTGGCGGGGCCGTCAATCCGTGCAACTCATCATCGACGATGCCGCGCCCGCCTGATCGTAAGCAAGGACATGGCCTGGGAGCGAGCTTCCAGTAGCGCGCGCTACTTGCCGAGGATTTTCCTGACTCTGTTGGCGGGGTCCAAGCGGCCGATCGGCGTCATCCCGGGGCCCAGCAGCGGGCGCAGGTAGTCGACGAACTTGGCGGTGATGTCGTTGTTGCTTTTGGCGATGTATTTGTCGGCCATGACCTTGGTCTTGCCGGCGACGGCTTCCAGCGCGCTCAGCTTGTATTCGGCCGCGTATTCGCCGACCCGGTGAATGGTGACCGAGCCGTTGCGGCCAAGGAAATGGGCGAACTGGGCGGCCTTTTCGCCGACCTGACGGGCTTCCTTGCGGTCGATGCCGGAAACACAGCCCAGGAAGGAGCGCTGTAGATAACCGAAAGTGTCGCCGCGAACCCGCTTGATGCCCGTCTTTTCCTTGATGGCGGAGGTCAAAAGGTCGGCGAGGGCGCCGGTGCCCGACAGCTGGATGTTGCCGTGAGCGTCCCTTTCCACCGCCGTCGCCAGTTTGCTGGCAATGGGCTTGCCAGAGGAATCGTGGATGCCTTCGGAGACGGCGACGACGCACCGGCCCAAGCGTCCGTATACCTTTTTGATATCGGAAATAAAGGTTTTCATGTTGAAATCGCGTTCCGGCAGGTAGATCAGGTGCGGGGCGTCGTCCTTGAAGGAACGGCATCCGCAAGAAGCGGCGGCGAGGAAGCCGGCGTGGCGGCCCATGACGACGCCGACATAGACGCCCTTGAGGGCCATGTTGTCCTGATTGATTCCGGCAAAGGCGCTGGCCACGAAACGGGCGGCGGACGGATAACCCGGCGTGTGGTCGTTGACCGTCAGGTCGTTGTCGATGGTCTTGGGAATATGGATGCCGCGCAGGGGGTATTTGGCGGCGGCGGCCTGCTCGCTCAAAATGCGAAGAGTGTCCGACGAATCGTTGCCGCCGATGTAGAAAAAGGTGCCGATTTCGTGAGCCCGCAAGACCTTGAAGATTTCCTTGCAGTATTTCGCGTCCGGCTTGTCGCGGGTCGAGCCGAGCGCCGAGCAGGGAGTCCTGGCGACCCGCTCCAGGTTGTGGCTGGTCTCCTGGGTGAGGTCGATAAAATCCTCGTTGACGATGCCGCTGACGCCGTGCAAGGCGCCGTAGACCTTTTCGACGCTGGCGAACTTGCGGGATTCGGTCAGCGCGCCGACCAAGGATTCATTGATAACCGCCGTCGGCCCGCCGCCCTGGGCAACAAGTATTTTCCCTTGCAACATGTTAAGGAGTCCTCCGAAACGATCTTGAAAACCGACAAATCACTTACCCGCGGTCCACTCACAATGGGGTGTCCTCGGCACCGGACCGTCCGCCAGCCGGATATTATGGGGCTTGGGCGCGGCCTGCAATCACAGAAATGGGTGGGGCTGGCCCGGGCGCCGGGATTGCCGGACGGAGGCCGTTTCCGAAAGGCTTGATTTTACCGGCCGCGCCGTTTACGACACGAAACGCAAAAAAGGCCCCTTGCCCGCGAGTCCCCATCGTCTAGCCCGGTCAGGACACCAGCCTTTCAAGCTGGAGACACGGGTTCAAATCCCGTTGGGGACACCAATTTCTCTCTTTGACAGTAGTAGCTTAACTTTGCGCCGGTGCCGGATTGGCACCGGATCTATTTTGACAGCGCCTCGTCCATGACTTCTCGACCGTCGGCACCAGCCAAAGCGCGAACTTGTAGGCTTTTTCCAATGCGGGTCCGTTTTGCCGCGCGCCATCGGGCATTTTGCGTTTGGTCATGACAGAACTCCTTGCTTGTAAAAAAAATCGCTCTGGGGGCACGCCCCCAGAACCCCTATTTTAAAGAGGTAAGGAAGATAAGAGGAAGGACTTAAAAAAAGGTCCTGGCGATACGGAACCCGATGACGTTGAGCCGTAAGCCCGTGGTGACCCTGATGCGGTTGGCGGAACGCATGACCCTGGGTTTGAAGCTCCAGGAACCGCCGCGAAGAACA
>DUZD01000027.1 GCA_013349695.1 Rhodospirillaceae bacterium | reverse complement strand
TGCTTCGCATGGAACCAGCTCACCGAACAACCGTGGAAGATCATGTCAATCGGACTCCGGGACTGGGTGCATCAATGATTCCTTTTGCAGGTTGGTATAAGATGCGCCAAGGCCTCCTGGTGCCGCTTGCTCATGAACAAGTAACGCGGATCGGGCATGTTGGAGAACGGATTCTCTTCGATGCCGAAATAACTTCGAAACATCAGCTTATCCCGCCTGGGCGGCGTTTGCCGCCACCGGCGTTGCGTGCCCGGAGAGAAATTTCGATTCTAACATGCCGGCGGGCGGCTTCAAGCTGGAGATTAGAGAAATTCGGTGACAGCATACTAATTTTCATTGCCAACCATTTGGCATGGGCCAAAAAACCAACCATTTGGCTTGGGCCAAAAAGCCTTGCCATTTCCAAACAAGCGGAAAGATATAAATTAGTATGCTGTCACCGAATTCCCTTAATGTTGGTCGGCCAGCCTCTGAAGACGGGGGTGGTCCTTGATGATGAGGTTTTTGTGCTTGCGTTCGACGATCCCGTCACGGGCCAATTTGCCGATGGCTTGCGCCACGATCTCTTTGTCCGCTCCGATCCAATCGGCGATTGCGGCGTGATTGGGAATATTCGATACGATCCATGATCCATCGCCCAGGGTATTGGGTTCGGCAATCCGCAGGAGTTCATAATAAACCCGCTGATGCGGCGACAGGGTGCTGAGAGTGGTCAGCCGCGTGTTCAGGGTGCGGATGTAACCGGCAAACCTTTTCAGCAACGCCAACGCCGTTTCGGGACTGGCGATCAGAAGGCTCCGGAATTCCTTGCTCGACAAGGAAGCGACGAGGGTCGGTTCGACAGCGGTAATCCGCGCCGATCGTTTTTTCAAGTCGACCGCCGCCAGTTCGCCAAAGGAACTCCCCTTGCCGAGTTCCGCCAAGGCGACTTGCCGGCTTTCGCTAATAAAATCCACGGCTTTGACCTTTCCTTTGACGACGAAGTAAAGGTTTGTCGTCGTATCGGAAACGTCGAGGATGATGTCGTTGGGGGCAAATTCCTGCCACTCGCATTTTTTCTCGAGATCGGCAATCATTTTCGGCGGCACCTCCGCGAGAACGGAGATGTCGGCAAGGCTTCTTGCCTGTTGTTCGAAATAAGAAGTTCTCTCCGCCAAAACCCAAATGCCTCGCAACGGGGCCCACGATTTTCTTGAAAAGGCGGCTGCCTATTTTCGCAAGGCTGCCTATTTTTGGCAATGCGGAATCAACAAATCCGTTTATTTCTCTGGACCATGAAACCCGGCAATGCTTTCATCACAGGTGCGGATACGCTTTTTTCATGGTTTTTACCAGCCCCCGCGAAGGAGCCCGTTCTATAGCTTTTTCCATGCCTTATGGAATATTTTCATATGGTTTCCCTATCAACCACGCCGAGGCCGACATCAGCCGGCCCATGGGGATATCTCTTGTCTTGTTGTCGGTGCGGCCATGAGCGAAAAATTCGGGCATTTGGAAAGCTTGGTCAGGATTGCCAAGGAAACGTCACCTGATAAGCGCCGAGAACTGCTGAGAGAGGTTACCGACCTGTTCCTCGAAGCGCCGGAGGAATTGAACGAGCGCGAAAAGGATCATTTCGCGGCGATCATCGGCAAGATCGCCTTCGAGCTGGAAATGGAAGTGCGCAAGCACTTGGCGGAGAAGCTCGCGGCCATCGATGCCGCGCCGCATCGGTTGGTGAGCATGTTGGCCAATGACGAGATCGAGGTGGCGCGGCCGGTTCTCATCAACAGCAACGTGCTCAAAAACGCCGACCTCCTGGAAATGGTCAAACGGCACAGCCAGGAACATCTTCTGGC
The DNA here is from genome assembly GCA_013349695.1 of Rhodospirillaceae bacterium. Taxonomy (GTDB): domain Bacteria; phylum Pseudomonadota; class Alphaproteobacteria; order Rhodospirillales; family 2-02-FULL-58-16. The sequence goes on along the minus strand of DUZD01000027.1, from coordinate 15,129 downwards.
CATTTCCCTGCGCCGAAAAGTCGACGGGGAAGTCGTCGAGTCCCTGGTCGAAAGAGGCGACGACAAAGTCCTGGCATCGCTTGCCAGCAACAAGGGCGCCGTCATTTCGCGCGATTCCATGGAGATCATGGTGGTTCGGTCCAAGCATAACGAAACCTTGCACGAACCTTTGGCGAGGCGCGATGACTTGCCGTCGGACCTGATGCACGAGATGTTCTGGTTTGTATCTTCGGCTCTTCGCGAGCACATCTTGTCGTCCACCGCCGATCTCGACGAGGAACAAGTCGACGAAATGCTGGAAGAGACGCGCTCGTGGCTCGACGCCGAGGATCAAGAGGAACTGCTGAGCCCGGCGGAAAAGTTCGTTCTGAGAAAGGAGCGATTGAATCAATTGAATGCGCAACTTTTGACGTCGCTGGTGCGTCAAGGGAGAATACCGGAACTTGTCGCCGCTATTGCCCGCCTGGCCAAAATCGACTTGACCATGGCCAGACGGATTGTTTTCGATAACAATGGCGAGATGCTGGCGGTGGTCGGCAAAGCCATCGGCATCGATCAAGCGACCTTCTCGGATTTGGTATTGCTCACCGACGTTGACGGCAAGCGCACGGAAAGCGTCAGGATCATCTTGCTCGGCGTTTACAACAGGATCAAGGTCGAATCGGCGCAACGGGCGTTACGATTCTGGCGGACCCGCAAGCAGGTCATGAAACACGCGGCAAATGGCCAAACCGCATCGGCCGGAAGGGACAAAAAAGTTACCGGCGATTAGCGTTTCAACTGGAAGCGGGAATAGAAGGCCAGGTTGTTACGGACCGCTTCCTCGTCCAGATCCATTCTGGAGAGCGCCTCCGCTTCGTGGAAATCGCCCTTGATGCCGTAGAAAAGAGCCAGGTTCTGGCGAAGTTGCGGGCTATGGCGGGCAATGGTGGCGGCGCGCTTCAGCATCACGATCGCCGCGTCGACATCCCCTGCCTGCGCCGCCGAGATGGCCATGTTATTGAGAATGGCCGGGTTGTCCTTGGATAATTCGAGGGCCTTGCGGTAGGCTTTCCTGGCTTCGTCGAACGACAACATCAAATCATAGGCGATGCCCATGGCGGAATGGATTTCCCAGTTGCCGGGATCTTTTTCAAGGGCGGTTTTGAAGTGTTCGACCGCTTCCTCGCTTTTCCCCCCAGCCAGCTTCGCTTTTCCCCATTCGACATGGAACACCGCCAAGCCGTCGAAGGTGTGGCGAACTTCCTCCAGAACCCGCACGGCCTCGTTGGCGGCTCCCATATAGCGCAGGTTCCTGGCAAGCCCCAGCAGCACGCCCAGGTCCTTCGGCTGCCGGTTCCGCAATTTCCGGAAATGGCTGGCCGCCACCGCGTAGTTGAGGTTCCGTTGAGCCTCTATCGCCGCGTTGCGCAGAGATTCCGAGATTACCGCCTCTTCCCCGTTTGCGCATCCGGCCAAAAAGACAAGCAGCAAAGCGGCGCGAAATATCCTTGAAAAGGTTGAAAGCATCATGAAAGAGATGAAACTTCCCCCGACTCCAGTTATTCGGACAGGCTCTAAATAAACTCTCTTACAGTTTCCGCCCAAAGATGGCCAAGGCTTATCCCTTCGCGTCCCTTACGTTATGATTAAACGCCAAGGACGCAGAGGGGAGGAAAGCCGCGATGAGCCATAAGAACACAAAATGTTGATCCGACCGGACGCAAGGGGATAAGCCTTAAGATGGCCGGCAAGATAGAGATTCGATAATATATTGATATGTGTTGCCGTACTAAAATACAAGGCAAATATAGAGTCCTCGGAATAACAATCTCCAAATCACCTCCTAATAAACGTTTTTCGCCGATCATTTATTCCACTTGAAACAACAGGCCTGTTTTTCAGGTATTTTCCTAAAAAGCGGGTATTGCTTATCCCCAAGCTTCCGGTAGCACAATATGTTGTGACATTGGGGCGGCGGCAGGATAAGAATGAAAAGCGAACACATTTGGCTGGGAGGCATTGCCATGACTGACTATCCTCGCTCTCCGGTCTCGTTTCAGCAGCGCTTTCCCGACGGGACCGCCGGCGCCGCCTACCTGATGGCCACCCATTCGAACGGCATTTCTGCCTTCCAACTGTGGCGGCAACTGGGCCTAGTACACCCCGGCGGGATTCCTGACCCCATACGACGGGCTTCCGAGCTTCTCGGACGGCGTTGCGCGGCGCTTGTGATGGATTGACATCACGGCGCGCCACGCGCCTAGCCGGGAAACTCGGAAGCCCGTCGTATGGGGTCAGGAATTACGCTGGGCGGTACTAGTCGTCGCGATGGGTTTTTTCCATACGTTCGTGGCGTTCCTGCGCCTCGATGTTCAGCGTCGCGATGGGGCGGGCTTCCAACCTCGACAAGCTAATGGGTTCGCGGGTCTCTTCGCAAAAACCGTAGGTTCCATTGCTGATTCGCTCAAGGGCGTCGTCGATCTTGTTGATCAACTTGCGGGCCCGGTCGCGTGTCCGCAATTCAAAAGAGCGTTCGGTCTCGATGCTGGCGCGGTCGGTAATATCGGGTTCCTGGTTGCCGCCTTGCTGAAGATGTTGCAAGGTTTCATTGGATTCGCTCAAAAGCTCGCTACGCCAACCCAGCAGTTTGCGGCGGAAGTACTCGGTCATGGCCGAGTTCATAAAAACTTCTTCATCCGAAGGTCGGTAATCCGGAAGCAACGTCACCGTCATTGCCTTTTGGCCTCCCAGAACAGTCATTGCTTTCTGCGCGGAATATAAGGACGGCGCGAAGACACTTCAAGATGGAAGATGGGTTCCCACTATTCCGTGGAACAAAATCTCAAATCGACCGAAATCGGCCCCTGAACGACCGGAGATACGGCAGAAAAACGTTTGTCAGACGTTGCGGGTCAATTTGGCAATTTCCACTTCGGCGCGCAGCTCGATTTCATCGATGATTTCATTGAGCCTGGGATCGCCGCTTTTGCGTTGTTGGGCGCGCAACTTTTGAGCCAGACCGGCCAACTTGTCCTTGGACACGGCGCCCGTCAACAGGCCGTGCCGCAAATCTTCAAGACGATCGAGGATTTCATCGCCATAGTGTTTCATCAATCCGCGTGAGCGCCCGTCGGTGGAATCCGGGGATTCTTGAACCGCCAACACGGATCCGACCGGGGCGCTCCGCGACGGTTCGACCGCCTCCGGCGCCTCCGCCACCGCGGCGGCTTCTTTCAAGTATTCGGTGAATTTGCCGCCTTTTCCGGCCGGCTTTTTTTTCCGCCGGACAGAAGAAGCCGTCTTGCTGACACCAAGCTTTGAAACTTTCATGGTCCGACACGCAGAATGTGTCCGGATAAACTCCGGCGCTTTCAACCTATCTCGCGGGCGTCAAGACTATAGTGTCTCATCGGTGGTTGAAAGGCGATTAAACGTCCGTGAGGTGTTTTTGGAAGTCCGCCCAAACAAATCCGCAAGGATTGGGTTCTTCACCGATTACCGGGGAAGTGCGGCTCGTGAGAATGGCCGCGAGGTCTCTCAAGAGAATAGGCGGGGCTTACTTTTTTGGGAGGCCTGAAAGAGGCCACTTTTCCGGGCCGGCCTAAATACCCAAGGCCTCCGGCGGGTGCTTTTTGTCAAGGACGGCCTTCAGGCCGCCTCCGTCCGTGCCGCGAAGCCGCCAACAATGCATACCCCTTCCCGATCACCCGGCAATTCCTGCATCGTTTTCATGCCGAACCCACGATGGCCGGTATACTTTGCCTGGCCGCGAAAAAATAAAAGATTGTGAATCAAGGTCTTATTCGACCTTTCCCCTTGGCATTCTTCTTGCTTCCCAATCTTATGATTTTTTAGGATTTTTCTGCTTTTTTGTCCGTACAAGAGTTTGGAGCGGGAACATGAGCGGTTATGGATTTTTTGCCGTCCCTACCCTCGGGATGATGAGTCAGAGTCACGCGCTCAGCGTTATCGGCGAGAACATCGCCAACGTGACGACGGGAGGGTATAAGCGCACCGATACTCATTTCGCCTCCGTGCTTAGCCAAACCATCGACAAACAGTCGGACCTCGGCGGCGTCCTGCCCAATGACTTCCAGCGCATAAGCGAGCAAGGCCTGCTGGTGGCCAGCAGCCGGGATCAAGATCTGGCAATCAACGGCAACGGCTTTTTCATCCTCAACACCAAGCTCAATGGTTCCGGCGAGACCCTCTACACCCGCGACGGTTCCTTCACCATGAAGACGGCCAATCCGGTGACGACGGCCGACACGACGGGACAGACCAGCGCCACCAACACCGCCTATGAAGGCTATCTGGTCGACAAGAACGGCTTTTTCGTCCAGGGCTGGTCGGCAAACGCCGCCACCGGCGTCTTTTCCAACACCGGCACCCTTTCGGCGCTGAGGATCGATCGCGCCGCCTTCGCCAACACCTCTCTCCCGACCACCACCGCCTCTTTGGGCCTCAACCTGCCGGCCACCGACCTCATCGCCAATGCCCAGACCGACACCGTCACCATCGCCGGCACGATCGAGGCCGCCGACACTTACAGCGTCACCGTCGATGGCACCACCATCACCACTACCGTCGGCGGCGCGGCCAATCTCAACGCCGTTCGCAACGCCCTGGTTACCGCCATCAACGCCAACGCCACGGTCGGCGCCATCGTCACGGCGGCGGCGGCAACCGGCACCGGAGCACTTACCCTCACCGCCAAGGCCGTCAACTCGTCTTTCACCGCCACCGCGGCGGCCACCAATGGCGGCGGCACCGCCGACAACACGGCTTTGTTATCGACCACGCAAACGGCCGACGCCGGCTCCGGCATCCGCGCTTACAACATCGACATGATCGATTCGACCGGCACCCAGCAGTCGGCAAGGCTCAACTTCCTCAAAAGCGCCGTCAACACCTGGCAGATGACCAACACCACGTCGCGCGCACCGGTCGCCCAACTCGATACGATCACCTTGGCCGGCACCATCGAGGCCGGCGATACCTACAGCGTCACCATCAACGGCAATGTCATTCCTTATTCCGTCTCCGGCGGCGAAGCCAACATCGATGTCGTTCGCGACGCCCTGGTCACCGCCATCAACGCCAACAGCTCGGTCAGCAGCAACGTCACCGCCGCCGCCGGCGCCGCCGCCGGGCAAATCACCATCACCGCCGACACCGCCGGCACCGCCTTCACGGCATCGGCCGCCGCCGTTCACGGCGGCACCTCGGTGGCCCAGGTGGACACCGTCACCCTGGGCGGCACCGTCGAGGCGGGCGACATCTTCAGATATACCATCGGCCCCGACACGGCGAGCTACACGGTCCTCGTCGGCGACACCCTGACCGTCGTCCGCAACAATCTGTTCGCCAATATAAACCTTAACGTCAACCTGGCCGCCCAGGTCACCGCGGCGGCCGGTGGCGCCGCCGGCGAGCTCACCATCACCGCCGATACCGCCGGCACGGCCTTCACCGGCACCCCATCGGTGATCGACGCCTTCACTATCGACGCCACCGCCGCCGCCGTCACCACCACCGCCAACGTCACGGCCCAGAACGACAACACGGCGCCCCTGGTCAACACCACCGCCAACGTCATCAACACGCAAACCTCGGCGATCCAGACGCTGACCTTCGGTGCCAATGGACAGTTGACGAATCCCAGCGCTCCCCTCAGTCTGAGCTTTGCCTACGCCAACGCCGGAACGGCGACGGTCGCCCTCGATCTGAGCGATCTGAGCCAGTTCGGCGGCGGTTTCACGCCGACCTCGTTTACCCGTAACGGCTCCGCCGCCGCCGAAATGAGGTCCTTTAATTTTGACAATAAAGGCCAAATCGTCGCTACCTTCGAGAATGCGACCTTCCGGCCTATTTATAAGCTTCCGCTGGCCCTCTTCTCCAATCCCGATGCCCTGGAGATGCGCAATGGCAATACTTTAGCCCGAACCGCCGAATCCGGCACGGCTAACGTGGTCGCCGCCGATGAAAGCGGTCAGGCCGAGTTCGTACCCGGCGTCCGCGAGCTTTCCAACGTCGATCTGGCCGACGAGTTCACCAAGATGATCATCACTCAGCAGGCCTACAATTCATCGGCGAGCGTTTTCAGAACCCTCGACGAAATGACCCAGACGGCCGCCGAGCTGAAACGTTGACGCCCCGGCGCGGGTGGGTTTTGACCGGCGGCATTGAAAGCCGCCAGCCGGAATAACCATATTTTTAGAATGGAAAGTGGGAAGACGGATTGAAGCCCGGTAATATCTTCCCCGCCCGGCGCTCTCTATTCTTTCCTCCGCCCGGGTCCAGAGTTCCGGAATCCAGCAATAATTATTTAATTCAATATGTTATGGGAAAATTGGTCCTGGCATGAAATTCGCATGCATAATGTCGGAAACAGTTGATCCAACGGTTTGGAACGAACCACAAAATGAATCCAACGGGAAACTTTTTCATCGCTTTTTATAAGTTTCTTCCTGTCGGCTCGGCGGCCCGCCCGGCTTGCCGGGCGAAGGCGGTTTCACATCCTTTCGCCGCCACCTTGGCGGCTCTCATGCTGCTTTTCGTCGCCGTCGGCGGCGCCCAGGCGTCGTCGCGGATCAAGGACATCGTGAGTTTTGAAGGGATACGCGATAACATGCTTGTCGGTTACGGTCTGGTTGTTGGCCTCAACGGCACCGGCGACACCTTGAAAGACGGCCACTTCACCCAACAGAGCCTGCAGGCCATGTTGAACCGACTGGGTGTAAAGCCAACCACCGCCGGAATCACTTCCGATAACGTCGCCGCCGTGATGGTCACCGCCACCCTGCCACCCTTTGCCCGCCCGGGCAGCCGCATCGACGCCACCGTCAGCGCGTTGGGCGATTCCGAGAGTTTGCTCGGCGGCACGCTTTTGGTGACTCCCCTGCTCGGCGCCGACGGCGAGGTCTACGCCGTCGCCCAGGGCCAGCTGGCGGTTGGCGGCTTCACCGCCGAGGGCGCCGCGGAAACGATAACCAAGGGCGTCCCGACCAGCGCCCGCATCGCCAACGGCGCCATCATCGAGCGCGAAGTCGGTTTTGAATTGACCAATATGGAAACGGTCATGCTGAACCTGCGCAACCCGGATTTCACCACCGCCAGGCGCATCGCCCAGGCCGTCAACGCTTTTCTGGGCTCCAATTCGGCGCGCCCCAGCGACCCCTCGACCGTGCATATCCGGGTGCCTAAAAGTTATCGCCAAAACGTCGTCAACCTGATGACCGATATCGAACAGCTGCGCATCGATCCGGATCAGCTGGCCCGAGTGATCATCGACGAGCAATCCGGCATCATCGTCATGGGCGAGAACGTCCGCATCAGCACCGTCGCCATCGCCCAAGGCAGCCTGACGATCCGCATCACCGAGACGCAACAAGTCTCGCAACCCGGCCCCTTCGCCGAGGTCGGCACGACCACGACCGTCGAGCGCTCCGACATCGAGGTCGAGGAAGACTCGGACAAACGCCTGATGGTCGTCAACGAAGGCGTCACCCTGCAAGAGCTCGTTAACGGTCTTAACGCGCTCGGCATCGGCCCCAGGGACATGATCACCATCCTCCAGGCGATCAAGGCCGCCGGCGCCATGCAGGCTGACATCCAGGTGATGTAATGGCCGACAGCGTCCTTTCCATGCAGGCGGAAACCGCCCTTGCCGGCGGCAAGGCGATCCCCCGCCTCACCCCTACCGACAATTATCGGCAGGCCCGCCGCGTTGCCGAGGAATTCGAGGCTTTTTTCTTGAGCCAAGCCTTGCAGCCCATGTTCGCCAACATCAGCGCCGAGGAGCCCTTCGGCGGCGGTCCTGGAGAGGACCTCTGGCGGTCGATGCAGGTGGACGAATACGGCAAGGCATTCGCCCGCGCCGGCGGCATCGGCATTGCCGATGCCGTGTTACGCGAGATACTCAAAATGCAGGAGGGATCTTGAATCATGAACGCATCGAACAACGCATCGAACAACGCATCGAACCACGTTAAAGACCTGATCGTCATAACCGGACGCCTGGCCGACCTGCTGACACGGGAAAACCGGGCTCTTCGCGAACACCGGACACCTGACGTCACCGCCCTTTTGGAAGAAAAAAACACCTTGAGCCGGGTCTACGAATCCAGGGTTCACAGGCTTTCTAAAATCAGCGAAAAACCCCAAATCATGACGCAAGTGAACGCCGATTTGCGCGAAAGGCTGCGTAACCTGGGAGAGAAAGTCAACGGCTTGATGGAAGACAACGCAAAACTGCTGAAAAGCGCCATCGATGCCAACCGGCGGGTCGTCGAGGCCATCGCCGAGGCGGTCAAGTCGGGCCAGCCCGGCCCGGGAACCTATTCGGCAAGCGGCTCCGTCGACGCCGGCGGCAACACCGCCGCGTCCCAGACCACGCCCATTTCCGTGAACCGGTCGTTGTAAACCCCCGTCGAGGAAATTTATCGCCATGGCCGGCAGCCTGACCTTAGCCATCCGCACCGCCCAAAGCGGCCTTCTGACCAACCAAGCGGCGTTGAACGCAACCGCCAACAACATCGCCAACGTCAACTCGGTCGGCTATTCCCGCAAAATCGTCAACATGGAGCAACGCGTCGTCGAATCCGCCGGCGCCGGCGTCCAGATCGCCGATATCACCCGCAGGATCGACGAAAACCTGCTGAAGAGCCTGCGCCTCGAAAAAAGCACCTTGAATGCCCTCGACGTCCAGGAAAACTACTATGCTCGCCTGCAGGAATTATTCGGCGCCCCGGGCGACAATACGTCGCTGGCCCATCTCGTCGGCGAGTTCGAGGCCGCCATCGAATCCCTCGCCGACGCCCCCGGCAAGACCCTGGAACAGAGCGAGCTGGTGCGCCGGGCCAATGAAATGACGCTCAAACTCCAGTCCATGAGCACCACAATTCAGGAATTGCGCCTTCAGGCCGATCAGTCCATTGGCACGGCCGTTACCGAGATCAACGTACTGACCAACAAAATCGCCGATCTTAACGACAAAATCATCTCCAACGAAACGGTCGGGCGCGATGTTACCGACTTAAGGGACCAGCGCGACCAGAGCCTCGACAGAATGGCCGAGCTGATAGATATCGTCTATTTCTCCCGTTCCGACGGCGATATTGTGGTTTTCTCCTCCGGCGGGCGGACCCTGATCGACAACGCCGCCGTGACGATGACCCATTCGGCGGCCGGCACCATCGCCGCCACCACCACCCACGCCGAGGGCGATCTTGCCGGCCTCTTCGTCGGCGTGCAGATCGCCGGCAACGACATCACCAGCGAGCTCAGAGGCGGCCAGATCAAGGGCCTGATCGACCTTCGCGACAACATCCTCACCGACCTGCAAAGCCAACTCGACGAAATGGCCGCCGAATTGCGCGACGTCTTCAACCAGATCCATAACCGCGGCGTCCCTTTCCCCGGCATGCAGTCGATGACGGGAACACGCATCTTCGTCGATTCCTCGACCCAGACCATCGACCTCGATCCCACCTCCAGCGCCGACGACGTCACCATCTCGCTGTTCGACAGCAGTGGCGACCAGCAGGCGACGACGACCCTCAACACCATCATGCAGGTCGCCTACGGCGCCGGCGATTCGGCCGCCAAGGTCTCCTACGCGGCCTGGACCGTGGACGAGGTGGCGGCCCATATCCAGGGCTGGCTGCAAGCCAACGGCGCCGCCACGGCCACCGCCGCCGTCAACAGCAGCGGCAAGTTCGCCATCACCCTCAACAACACCAGCCTCAACCTGGTCTTCCGCGACGAAACCGCCACCGCCGCCGGCAGCACCCACCAGGACGCCGCCATCGGTTTCGATCCCGACGGCGACGGCGACGTCGACGAAACCGTCTCCGGATTTTCCTATTTCCTCGGCCTCAACGATTTTTTCGTCGATAACCTGTCCGAAAATATTTACGAGTCCAACCAGTTGGCGAGCTCCTTCGGCGCCTCCGCCGCGACCCTGACCTTCGAGGATGACACCGGCGCCCTGGGCAACGTCAGCATCACCGCCGGAACGAACCTTACGGGCATCGCCACCGCCATCAACAACGCCACCATTGGCGTCACGGCGGCGATAATCCCCGACGGAGCCGGGTTCCGTTTGCGGATTTCCCATGGCACCGCCGGCAACATGACCGTCACCCAAGGCGGCGTCAATACCTTGTTGACGGAGCTCGGCATGCACGGAGCCGACGTTAACGTCTCCGGCACCATCGCCGTCAGGAACGATATCCTGGTGGCGCCGGGCAACGTTACCCGCGGCTCCATGCAATGGAACGCCAACCTTGCCGCCGCCGGCGAGTATTTCATGAGCGTCAGCGACGATACCCAAATCAAAAATCTTGCCTCCACCTTCGCCGCCGTCAACGCTTTCGACGCCGCCGGCAACATCGCCAGCCTTAGTCACACTTTCGATGAATACGCGGCGGCCATTGTTGCGCACAACGCCACACAAGCCGAAAGCAACAGAGCCAATATCGAAATCCAGCAACTTCTTACCGAAAGCCTGCAATTTAAATCCGATACCGAAAGAGGCGTAAACCTTGACGAAGAGATGTCAAATCTTATTCTCTTTGAGCAGGCCTACTCCGCCGCCGCTCGTGTCATCTCGATAATCCAGAGCATGTTCGACGCTCTCGAGCGGGCGGTCTAGTAAGGCAAGGAGGAAACCGTGACCATCAGCCGCATTGCCAACCTCGCCACAAACACCCAGCTCATCAATTTTTTGCTGCGCGCCCAAAAGCGGATGATGGACACAGAGGTGCAGATAAGCAGTGAAAAAGTTTCCCAGGATTATGCCGGCATCTCGCTCGATGCCGAGCGCCTCATAAACATCGAGAACGACGCTCTTATCCTTGGCCGCTACAAAAGGAACAACGAATTGGTCGACGTGAAGATGCAAACCATGGAAACGACCATCGAGGGCATCAAGAAAACCGTCGGCGATTTCCGCGAAGCCGTTTTTGAATTTTCCGGCGGCAGCACCAACGTGGAAGTACGGGTGGAAGTCGTCCAGAAAGCCGCCTTTCGTGCCTTGAAGGACATGGAAGCCCATTTGAACACCGATTTCAACGGCGATTATATGTTCAGTGGTGCTCGCACCGGGACCCAGCCGGCCGACTTCAACCTGACGAACCTAGCCACGTTTCAGTCCAAATGGACCGGCGATGCCTCGACAGGAACCCTTTTTCCGGTCACCCGGGATCACGACCTCTTTCCGAAACTGACAGCCACCGCGGGCACGCCATGGGACGGGGTCACCGTCGACACCACGGCGAGGAGTTACGGGACCCTGAGCTTCGCCGACACCAACCCGGACACCATCACCACCGCTACCGCGGGAGCCTTCGCCAACCTTCCCGTCGGCGGCACGATCACCGTCACCAATTCCACCAGCAATAACGGCACCTTCACCATCGCCGTCAATGACGGGACGACAATCACCCTATCCGGCGGCGACTCCCTGACCACCGAAACCAACGCCACCAACGCCACCATCGCCAAGACCACTCATCCGACATCAGGTTATGGGACCCTGACGTTCGCCGACGCCAACCCGGACACCATAACGGCCGCCAACACTGGCGCCTTCGGCAACATTCCCGTCGGCGCCAAGATCACCGTCACCGGTTCGGCGAGCAACAACGGAACTTTCACCGTCAACGCCAACACCGGCACCGTCATTACCCTCGTGTCTTCGGATTCGCTGGCCGTCGAAGGCGCCACCGCCGCCCCTACCGTCACCGTCGATACCTCGTACTACCAAGGCGACAACGTCGTCGAGAACCACCGGGTGAGCAAGATTCAGAGCTTCGACTTCGATATCAACGCCACCGATCCCGCTTTCGAGAAGGCGATCCGGGCCATGAGCATCATCTTGCAAGGTGTTTTCGGGACCGCCGGCGGACTTCAAAACAACTCGGTCCGGATCGACGACGCCTTGAACCTGTTGGACCTTTCGCTCAACCCGCCCGCCACCACCACCCAGCCATTCGGAACCGAACTTGCCAGCAATATCGAGGAAGTGGAATTGGATCACGGCTTCAAGCGGACCCTCATCGATCGAAATAACAAAAACCACGAAACCCTGATCGGTTTCTTCGAAGCGCAAGTGGCGGCCGTGGAAAACATCGACACTCTCGACGCGGTGACCCGCTTGCTCGATGATTCCCAGGCCCTGGAAGCCTCGTACCAGGCCCTGGCGCGCATCCGCCAGCTCAGCCTCAGCAACTTCCTCTAAGCCTGCCGGGCTGGCCTTGACATGGGGCCGCAAGCGCCACCACCACCGTTCCCGATCATCAATGGTGAACTTTGTCGGCCAATCCATGCTATATTCATTATGTTCAATAGGTTGCATTATTTTCCGCCGCATCCCGCGGCGGCCATTCGGCCACGGAGGCCTAGTACAGTACAGCGCAGTTAACGACCCCATACGATCGCTTCTCCCGTCCCCTCGGTAGGCTTGAGGGGAACCGTGGCGCCAGTGGCGCCGCGTAAGTCCCCGAAAGGGCGCGCCGGCGATGCCAAAGCATCGTCAAGCGTTCCCGACGCCCCGAGGGGACGGGAGAAGCGACCCTTCGGGCGGTCTTGCGAGGCTTCCGGACGTCGTCGCGCACCGCTTGTGGTGCATAGACACCACGGCGCGGCGCGGCTCCTAGCCGGAAACCTCGCAAGACCGTCGTATGGGGTCGTTAACTGCGCTGTACCGTACTAGTATTTTGGACAATCATCCGTGAACGCGATTCCTAAAAAGGCTCTGGTCACCGGAGGGGCGGGCTTCATCGGCAGTCACCTCGTCGAACGCCTGCTTGCCCTGGGGCACGATGTTTCCGTCATCGACAATTTTGTCGCTGATTCAGAGAAAAACCTGGCGGCGGTCCGGGATCACCCTCGTTTAATAGTGCATCATGCCGATGTTGCCGCCGCCGAGACGATCGTCCCAATGCTTGCCGGGGTGGATTGGGTCTTTCATCTTGCCGCCCTCGCCGATATCGTGCCTTCGATCCAGCATCCCTTGCGCTACCATCGGGCCAACGTGGACGGCACGGTCTCGGTTCTGGAAGCCGCCCGGGCCGGCGGCGTGAAACGCTTCATCTATGCCGCCTCCTCTTCGTGTTACGGTCTTCCCGATGCCTTGCCGACGCCGGAGAGCGCCCCGTCCAGACCGATGTACCCCTACGCCCTCAGCAAGTATATCGGCGAGCAGTATGTCAGGCACTGGCACCAGACTTACGGCCTTCCGGCCATCTCGCTTCGGCTGTTCAATGTTTTTGGCCCGAGGGCGCGATCGTCCGGCACCTACGGCGCCGTATTCGGCGTTTTCCTGGCCCAGAAGCTCGCCGGCAAACCGTTTACCGTTGTCGGCGACGGCACCCAGACACGTGACTTCACATTCGTCACCGATACCGCCGAGGCCTTCGTCGCCGCCGCCCGGTCCGATGTTTCCGGCGAGGTGATGAACGTCGGCTCCGGCAATACCTACAGCATCAACCGCCTTGTCGAGCTGTTGGGCGGCGAAACCATCCATCTGCCGAAACGGCCTGGCGAACCCGCCGGCACGTTCGGGGACAGCCGCAAAATCAGCCGTCTTCTAGGCTGGAAACCTTCCCTGACTTTCGAGGACGGTGTCCGGATCATGCTCGAAAACATCGATGATTGGCGAGAGGCGCCGGTCTGGTCGGAGGAAGGAATCAAGGAGGCGACCGCCGATTGGTTCCGCTTTCTCGGCCCCGGCGAAGCGACATAAAAGGTTTTCGACCGATGACTCGCCAGATTCGCAAATGGAAGACCGACGAAAAGGCCAACGCCAACCCCTTGCAAAGCAAGCTTAAAACCATCGAGGAACTGGGCGAAATCTCGACGGCGGCCGGCGCTTGCGGCGAGACGGTGGTGCTGGCGCACGGCACCTTCGATTTGCTCCACATCGGCCATCTTCGCCATTTGCGTCAAGCCCGGCGCGAGGGCAATCTCCTCATCGTCACCATCACCGCCGACGCTTTCGTCAGCAAGGGTCCGGGACGGCCAGTGTTTTCCGAACAAATGCGCGCCGAAATGCTGGCGGCGCTTGACTGTGTCGACTATGTGGGTGTCGTTGACGAGGCGACGGCGGTCGGCGCCATCGATGTGGTCAAGCCGATCGTCTACGCCAAGGGCTCCGATTATACCGATCCGAGCGACGACGTCACTGGCGGCATCGTCGATGAACGCCGGGCCGTGGAATCCCATGGCGGTTGCCTGGTTTTTACGGACGAGGTCACCTTTTCATCCTCGTCGTTGATCAACCGCCATCTGGCGATCTTTGACCCCGGCCTCGACGAATTCCTGGAATCGCAACGGCAAAAGGACATCCTCGGCGACCTGATGGAATTGATCGAGAAGATCAAGGATTTTCGGGTATTGATCGTCGGAGACGCCATCATCGACGATTACAAATACGTCTCGGCAATCGGCAAGTCGCCGAAAGAGCATATGATCGCCACCCAGTTCGGCAGCCGCGAGGTCTTCGCCGGAGGGGTTTTCGCGACCGCCAACCATGTCGCCGGTTTGTGCGGGGAAGTCGAGGTCGTCACCACCATCGGCGACGACTATGGCTATGAGAAAATCATCATCAACTCCCTGAAACCGAACGTCAGGCTGCATGCCTTCCGCCGCCAGGGCCTGCCGACGACCCGCAAGACCCGCTACATCGACAAGAGCTATTTGCGAAAGCTTTTCGAGGTCTACCACATGGACGACACCCCGACCCGGCCCGAGGTCGAGGAGAAGATCGACCGCATCATCAAAGACCGGGCGGACGAATTCGATCTGGTGATCGTCAACGATTTCGGTCACGGGCTTCTGACCACGTCGATGATCGAAACCTTGGACAAGTCGGCGCGCTTCATGGCGGTCAACGCGCAGTCGAACAGCGCCAATCTCGGCTATAACCTGATCACCAAGTATCAACGCGCCGATTACATCTGCATCGACGCGCCGGAAGCGCGTCTCGCGGTTTCCGACCGCTTGAGCGACATCGAGAACATCACTGGCGTGACCCCCGAAAAGTGGTCCAGGTTTAATTAAGAGATTTTGGCGCATTCTGACCTTTTTAATATGGAGGAATGAATGAGCCGAGGTTACAAACCAGAACAGATCATCAGCATG
>DUZD01000026.1 GCA_013349695.1 Rhodospirillaceae bacterium | reverse complement strand
AAACCATCTTGCCCCGCCCTGCTGTCCAGGCTTACGCTACGCTCCAGCCTGCACAGCAGGGCATGAAACCGCGCCGAACTCTCTCATAGACGCTGGACCACTTAATGGGGGCAGGCCACAACACCGCCGCCAAGTCGGCCGAATGGATTCCGATCAAGCCGGGAACCGACCTGGCGGTGATCCTCGCCATGTGCAACGTGGTGATGAGCGAAGGCCTCCATAAGGGCGACGGCGAGGAATTTCTCGAGTTTTGCAAGGTAACGGCCGATCCCGACGCCACCGTGGATGAGAAAGTCGCCGCCCTGAAAGCCCACCTGGCCGAGTACACGCCGGAGTGGGCGGAGAAAATAAGCGGCGTCGCGGCGGCCAAGATCGCCGGCATCGCCCGCCAGTTCGCCACCACCCATCCGGCCTGCCTCATCAGCTACCGCGGGCCGGTCGCGCATTACAACGGCAACGACACCGAGCGGGCCTTGCAGATGCTCGCCTCGATCACCGGCAACATCGACAACCCGGGCGGCCGCTGCAAGGCCGTCGGCGCCAAATGGAAATATCCGAAGGGGCCGAAGGACAAACCGAAGGCCAAGAAGCTGAAGATCGTCGACGGCCCCAAGGGAGCGGCGGCGTTGCCTACCCATCACATGAGCCACAACGTGCTGAAGATGATCAAGGACGGCTCCGCCGGCAGGCCGGATGTCTATATGTGGTACTGCTACACCCCGGTCTACGCCAACGGCGAAGTGCGGGAAAACATCGACATTCTCAAGGATGAAAAACTCATTCCCTTCACGGTTTGCTCGAATCCTTTCTACGACGAATCGGCGGCTTTGGCCGACCTGATCCTGCCCGATGCCACCTATCTCGAAAGATGGGACTGGGAAGACATGGTCTCGCCCGTCCAGGTGCCCGAATTCTATATTCGCCAGCCGATGGTCAAGCCCTTGGGCGAGGCCAGGGACATGGCCGATGTCTGCGTCGAACTGGCCCGGCGGATGGGCTTCCCGCTGGGCTTTGAATCGAAAGAGGAATTCGTTAGGCAGTCCTGCGAGATGACCCCCGGCGTCAAGGAGGCCGGCGGCTTCGAGTACATGAAAAAGAACGGCGTTTGGCACGACGCCGGCGCCAAACCGAAATATTTCAGCTACAAGTCGGTGCTCGGTCCCGAGGCTTACGAGAAGGACGGAGTCATTCTCGACGAAGCGACCGGAGTCTATTGGAGCTGGCGCAAGGCCAAGGTCGAGAGCGAGGACGAAGCCCGCTCCAAGGGCTACGTCCATACCAAGAAAGCTTACAAGGCCTATGTCGGACAGAAGATCGGCGAGGCCGTCTATTCCGGCTTCAAGCCCGACAAGGTCAACAAGTCCGGCTATATGGAGTTCTATTCGTCCCTCATGGAGGCAAAAGGCTTTCCGCCGCTGCCGACATGGAAGCCGGTGCCCGAACACCAACGGATGAAGGCGGGCGAGTTGATCCTGACCACTTACAAGGTCGCCGCGCAGATCCATTCGCGTTCGGCGAACTGCAAGTGGCTTTCCGAGATTTTTCACGACAATCCGGCCTGGATCAACCCCACCACCGCCGCCGCCCAAGGGATCGAGGACGGCGATCCGGTCAAGGTCAAATCCACGGTCGGCGAAATCGAGACCACGGTCCGGGTCACGCCGGCCATCATTCCCGGCGTCATCGCCATCTCGCATCACTGCGGACACTGGGAGTACGGCCGCTACGCTTCCGGCAAGAAAGCCCCGGACGGCATGGGCGACGCCGACTTCGAGCTCAAATGGTGGAAGAACAACGGAACCCACCCGAACTGGATTGTCCCCAACGCCGCCGATCCCGTTAACGGGCAAATGCGCTGGATGGATACCGTGGTGACGGTTACAAAGGCTTAGAGCCAATGACCCAAGCAGGCGGCGATAACATCGCCAAAACCCCTGGGATGCTGGCCAGGACGGCGGTAGAGCGAAGTCATCTCTACCGCTTCCTGGCCAGGGTTTTTGGCGAGGAGGTATCGGCGGAGTTCCTGCGCCGCATCAAGGAGGCGCCATTCCAACAATCCCTAGTGGCGGCGGCTGTCGAGCTGGAAGGCGATTTCATGCATCGTCCCGAGGAAGCCTTGCTTGAGGAACTGGCCGTCGAGTACGCCAGGCTGTTCCTGGGGCCCGGCAAGCACATCTCTCCCCATGCCTCCGTTCACCAAGGCCCGGACGGCGGCGGCTTGTGGGGACCGCCAACCATTGAGGTCAAGCGCTTCATCGAGGCCGCCGGTTTTGAATACAAAGCCGAATTTCACGGCATGCCGGACCATATCAGCGTCGCCTTGGAGTTCATGGCCGAAATCGCCGCCCAGGAGGCCCGGGCCTGGCGGCGGGAAGATTTCGCCAAGGCCTTGAACTGCCTGCGATACGAAGAGGAATTCATCGGCAAGCATGTGGCCGGATGGGCCGCCGTTTTTTGCGCCAAGGTCAAGGACGGGGCGGAGCTTTCGTTCTACCGGGAAATGGCCGGACTGACCGCCGCCTTTCTCGCCTCCGAACAGCCGGAGATCGCCAGGCGAAAAAGGATCGCCGAACGCAAGGGATAGTGCGGATCGCCGCCGGTCCCCTTCAGACGTCCAAATTCGCCACCTTCAGGGCGTTCTTCTGGATGAAATCGCGGCGCGGCTCGACCATGTCACCCATCAGCGTCGAGAACACTTCCTCGGCGTCGTCGGCGTGGTTGACCCTGACCTGCAGGAGCATGCGCGCGTTGGGGTCCAGCGTCGTCTCCCAAAGCTGACTCGGGTTCATCTCTCCCAGGCCCTTGTAACGTTGGATGCCTACGCCTTTGCGCCCCACGTCCATGACCCTGTCGACCAGGGAAACGGGGCCGGTGATGACCTGCTCCTGGTCCTTGACGACGAGTTTGCCGTGGTGTTGGTAGGTTTTCTGTAAAGTGGCCGCCTTTTCGTCCAGCCGCCGGGCTTCGGTGCTTCGGATCAAGGCGCCGTCGATGACGTGGCGTTCGGCAACGCCCCGCAAGATGCGCGAGAACATCAGTCCGCCATCGTCCAGCGGGGTGCCGGCCCAGCCTCGCTCGGTCTCGATTTCCAGCGCGTCCAGACGTTTGGCGATATATTCGGCGGCGCTGGCGGCGCGCCTCCCATCCGACAGAACCAGCGGGTTCAAGGCGCCCGAAATGGCCGCCTGCTCGACCACCCGCAAGGGAACGTGTTCGGCCAAACCGCCGAGCAGGGCCTTGACGGCGCGGGCCTCCTCGACCAAGGACCGCAAGTCGGCGCCGGCCACCTGGACGCCGTCGAAACCGGTAAAGAGGAGCCCTTCGTCGATGGCGGTGTTGAACAGATGGTCCTCCAGGGCGGCGTCGTCCTTGAGATAAACCTCGGAATTGCCCTTTTTGGTTCGATAAAGCGGCGGTTGGGCGATGTAAAGATAGCCGCGTTCGATGATCTCCGGCATTTGCCGGTAAAAGAAGGTCAAAAGCAGGGCGCGGATGTGGCTGCCGTCGACATCGGCGTCGGTCATGATGATGATTTTATGGTAGCGGCACTTGTCGATGTCGAAGTCCTCGCTGCCGATGCCGGCGCCCAGAGCGGCGATCAGGGTGCCGATCTCGGCGGAACTCAGCATCTTGTCGAAGCGCGCCCGTTCGACATTGAGGATCTTGCCCCTGAGCGGCAGGATTGCCTGGTTGGCGCGGTGGCGCCCCTGCTTCGCCGAGCCGCCGGCGGAATCGCCCTCGACGATGAAAAGCTCGCTGAAAGAGGGATCCTTTTCCTGGCAATCGGCGAGCTTGCCGGGCAGCGAGGTGATGTCCAGCACCCCCTTGCGGCGGGTCAGTTCGCGCGCCTTGCGGGCGGCTTCGCGGGCGGAGGCGGCCTCGATGATCTTGCCGATCACTCTTTTGGCTTCCGCCGGGTGCTCCTCGAACCACTGAGCGAGTTGCTCGCCGGCGATTCCCTCGACGACGGGCCTGATCTCGGAAGACACCAGTTTGTCCTTGGTCTGCGAGGAAAATTTGGGATCCGGCGCCTTGACCGACAGCACGCAGGTCAGGCCCTCGCGGGAATCGTCCCCGGTGATGTTGACTTTTTCCTTTTTGGCGATGCCGCTGGCGTTGGCGTAGGCGTTGATGGTCCGAGTCAGAGCCCCGCGAAACCCCGCCAGATGAGCGCCGCCGTCCCGTTGCGGAATGTTGTTGGTAAAACAGAGTGTTGTTTCGTGGTAGCTGTCGTTCCATTGCATGGCCAGCTCGACGACGATGCCGTGGCGCTCGCCGAGAACGATGATCGGCTCTTCATTGAGGACGTTTTTTGACCGGTCCACATAGCCGACAAAGGCCTTGAGGCCGCCTTCGTAGTGCATTTCCACGGATTTTTCATCGACGTGGCGGGCGTCGGTGAGCTTCAAGGCAACGCCCGAATTGAGGAAGGCCAGCTCCCTGAGCCGGTGCTCCAGGGTGGCGAAATCGAATTCGGTCACGGCGAAGGTCTTGGGCGAAGGCAGGAAGGTGAGTTCCGTTCCCGTTACGGGGGCGCCGTCAACGGCCGGCGCGTCGCCATTGACGCGGAGCGGCGCCTCGGCCTCGCCGTTCTTGAAACGCATGGAGTGTTCCTTACCGTCGCGCCAGATATTCAGTTCCATCCATTCCGACAAGGCGTTGACGACGGACACGCCAACCCCATGCAGACCGCCCGAAACCTTATAGGTGTTCTGGTCGAATTTACCGCCGGCGTGAAGATGGGTCATGATCACTTCCGCCGCCGACACATTTTCCTCGGCGTGAATGTCGACGGGAATTCCGCGGCCGTTATCGGAAACCGTGACCGAACCGTCGGCGTTGAGGACGACCCCGACGCGGTCGCAAAAACCGGCCAAAGCCTCGTCGATGGCATTGTCCACCGCTTCGTAAACCAGGCGATGCAGGCCGGAACCGTCGTCGGTGTCGCCGATGTACATGCCCGGGCGTTTGCGCACGGCATCCAGGCCGCGCAGAATCTGGATGGATTCGGCGTCGTAGGTTTCGCCGCCGCCGCCGGGCGTTGCGTTGGTGATCTCTTCGCGCATCGTTCGTTTACCGTTGTTCCGTCACCCTTCCGGCCTTACCTTGGCGTCTTCGACGGCGAAAAATTGCGCCTTTCCCCGCAAGGGCGCGAACAGGCCGGCATCGGTTCCCGTCAGCCAAGCCTGGGCGTCCATTGCCAGGATTTCACCGAACAGAGCCTCGCGTCGTGTCTTGTCCAGGTGCGCCGCCACTTCGTCCAACAGCAACAGGGGCGCCGCGCCTCTTTCCGCCGCCAGCATCCTGGCGCCGGCCAGGACGATGGCGAGCAGAAGGGCTTTCTGTTCGCCGGTCGAACAAAACTCCGCCGGTTCGCCGCTCTTCGGTTGCCGGACCTTGACGTCGCCGCGGTGCGGACCCGAGCCGGCACCGCCGGTTTCGGCGTCCCTTTTCCGCGCCGCCGCCAGGACTTGGCGAAAGCGCTCCTCCGCCGCCAGCGCCGGCTGCTCGTCGAGCCAGCTTTCGACCTCGCCGCTGATCTCGATGCCGGCGCCGGCAAAGGGCCCGCTGCCCGAGGCCAGGACGGCGGCCAGACGATGCACGGTTTCGCGCCGCGCCGCCGCCAATGCGATCCCGTTCGCCGCCATCCGGTGTTCCAGTACCGCCAGCCAGTCCGGGTCCGATCCTCGCCAGCCCTGGCGCAGCAGCAGCGACCTTTCCCTCAAGGCCAGTTTGTAGGCGCCGAGACGCTGCCCGTGAGCGGGATCGAAGCCGACGGCCAGACGGTCGATGAAGCGCCGTCTGGCCGAGGCGCCATCCACGAACAGCCCGTCCATCAGCGGCGTCAGCCAATAGGCGCCGAGGATTTCGGCGAGTGCCGCGTGGCTTTTTACCGGCCGGCCGTCGATACGGACTACCCGCCTTTCGCCTTTCTCCGCCGCCGACGGTGCTTGACGGCCGGTGCCGATTTCCACCATGCCCGAGGACGTCATCAGCCGCGCCGCCACCGTCCAGCATGACGCCGCCGCGCCGCCGCCATTTCGGTCATCCGCCGGCCGGCGGCGGGCCGCTTCGATCAAGCGTGCCCTTCTCAGCCCGCGGCCGGGCACGAGGAAGGAAAGCGCCTCCAAAATGTTCGTCTTGCCGGCGCCGTTAGGGCCCGACAGCACCACCGGACGTGGATCCAACTCCAGACGCAGACGCTCGAATGAGCGAAAGTCGGTGAGTTGCAGGCGCGCCACCGACAGGCGAGAAGCCCCGCCGGCCATGCGCGTGGGAGCTTCGCCGGGATTGTCCAGCCTGGTGGTCCGCGGAGGCGGGCCACTGGCCAAGCCTTGGAAACCGATCGCAACCACTCCTTACACACGCATGGGCATAAGCACGTAGAGCGCGCTGGCGTCGCCGGCATCGCGGAGAATCGTCGGCGAGGCGGCGTCGGCCAGGGATAGATGGGCGTCGCCGCTCTGGATCTGGTGGGTAATGTCGAGCAAATAGCGGGAATTGAAGCCGATCTCCATGGATTCGCCCTGATAAGCCACTTCCAGTTCCTCGGTGGCGCTGCCGCTGTCCGGGCTACTGGCCGAAAGGACCAGGGTGCCGCTGCTCAATGACAGTTTCACCGCCCGCGATTTCTCGCTAGAAATAGCCGAAACCCGGTCGACGGCGGCGGCGAACAACTTGCGGTCCACTTCCATTTGCTTGTCATTGCCGGTGGGGATGACGCGCTCGTAATCGGGAAAGGTTCCGTCGATCAGCTTCGAGGTCAACTCGGTGTTATCAAAGGTAAACCGGATCTTGGTTTCGGAAAGAGCGATGGCGATGGCGTCGGTGGATTCGTCGATGAGCTTTCTCAGTTCGGTGACCATCTTGCGAGGAACGATGATGCCGGGTATGCCGGCGGCGCCGGCCGGCAAGGGGACCTCGACGCTGGCCAGCCGATGGCCGTCGGTAGCGACGGCGCGAAGGACATCGACGCCATCGCGGCTGGCCGCGTGCAGGAAAATGCCGTTGAGATAATAGCGGGTTTCCTCGGTGGAAATGGCGAACCGCGTGCGGTCGATGAGGGCGCGGAGGTCGCCCGCCTGGAGAGTGAAGCCATGGGGCAGGTCGCCCCCGGACATGACCGGAAATTCCTCCGTCGGCAGGCAGGCCAGGCTGAACCTGGAACGTCCGGAGGTGAGCTTGAGTTGGTCCTCGCCGCCGCCGGCCAGTTCCACCTGCGAGCCCTCGGGCAGCTTGCGGACGATGTCATAGAGAATATGCGCCGTCACCGTCGTCGCTCCGGTGGCGGCGACCTCGGCGTCGACGGCCTCGACGATGTCCAAGTCCATATCGGTGGCATTCAGGCTCAATGTGCCGTCGCCCGCTTCCATCCGGACGTTGGCAAGGATCGGGATGGTGTTGCGGCGTTCGACGACACTATGCACGTGGGCAAGCGCTTTCAAAAACGTGGCTTGTTCGACGGTCAGTTTCATGGCCATTCTTCGTCCCGTCCATGACTCCCATGGCGGCTTGATTGGCCGCCGCGAAGGGACCTTCGCCGATGCCGCCCGCGGCGGCCGCCGAGCTCTCCGAAAAGACCATTCACGGGGCTCATGGACAAGCCCCGTGAGTCATCGGTCATTATACCAAAAATCACTGCGATCGAAAGCGATTTCCGCTTCGCGCCGGGCCCTTTTCGAAGCCCTGTCCCGGCACCGTCGGACGATCGCTGAAAAAATGCCGCCGCGGCCGCGCCGGCAAGGCGGGAGGCGCTGAAAAAGGAGGGGAACTCAACCCTCCAACAGACGGCGCAGAAGCTCCACGTCCTCGGCGAAAGCGGAATCTTGGTCGCGCAGTTCGTCGATCTTTTTTACCGCATGCATCACCGTCGTGTGATCGCGGTTGCCGAACTTGCGGCCGATCTCGGGCAACGACCGCGAGGTCAGCTGCTTGGCCAGATACATGGCAACCTGGCGGGGCCTGGCGACGGAGCGGGCGCGCCGGGCCGAGCTCATATCGGTGACCCGGATGTTGAAGTGGGAGGCGACGCGTTTCTGAATTTCTTCGATTGTCACGCGGCGGTCGTTGGCGCGCAAAAGATCGTGAAGGACTTCCTGGATGGTTTCCAGGCAGATTTCCCGGCCGATCAGTTGGGCATGGGCGACGACGCGGTTGAGGGCGCCCTCCAGTTCACGGACGTTGGCGGTAATCTTATGGGCCAGGAACTCCAAGACCTTGCTCGACACGTCATCGACCCCCAGCTGTTCGGCTTTCGACTGAAGGATGCCCAAGCGCAACTCGTAAGTCGTGGCGTGAATGTCGGCGACCAAACCGCAGTTGAGACGCGATTTCAAGCGGTCTTCCATGCCCTCCAGGTCCGAAGGCGACTTGTCGGCGGAAACGACGATTTGGCGTCCCTGGTCGACGAGGGCGTTGAAAGTGTGGAAGAACTCTTCCTGGGTGGACTCCTTGCCGCTGATGAACTGGACGTCGTCGATCAACAGCACGTCGATCGAGCGGAACTGGTCCTTGAAATCGAACGTGCTCTGCTCGCGAAGGGCGCGGATGAAGCGGTACATGAACTTCTCGGCGGAAAGATAGATGACGGTGCGCGCCGGGTCCTTCTTGCGGATGTGCCAGGCAATGGCATGCATCAGATGAGTCTTGCCCAGGCCGACGCCGCCGTAAAGGAACAACGGATTGAACGGCACCGCCGCCGCCTCGGCGACGCGGCTGGCGGCGGCGTGGGCGAATTCATTGGGTTTGCCGACGACAAACCGGTCGAAAATGAAACGCGGATCCAGAGGCGCCGAGATGTTGCGGTGGTAATCCTCGCCGCCGCCGGCGGTGACTGGCGGTTTGGGCTGAATAGCGGCGGCCGGTTTGTCCGCCGCCGCCCGCCGCGAGCGTTCCGGCTGAACGAAAACGTCCACCGATTGGATGCTTGAATCCTCGCCCTGCCACAAAGCGCAAAGACGGTTGACGTAATGGGCGAGTATCCAGTCGCGCATGAAACGGGTGGGCACGGAAATCCGGACTTGGCCGCCGAAAACCTCGCGCAGGGTCATCGGCTTCAGCCAGCTTTGATAGGCGGCCTCGCCGATCTCGGAGCGCAGCCGACCGCAAACCATTTCCCACTGGGCATTCGCATGACTGTCAGCCGAACCGCTTTCCATTGTTTTCGTCGTCTCCAGCGGTTTCCTTGCCTTGACAGTGACCGCCACCAAGATTTCTTCCGCTAAGGTGCGGAACTTGGCCTCAAGGCAGATTGACTCAAACTATGGGGAACGACAATAAGCGCTAGCCGACAGGGCCGGTAACAGAAGCCTCTACGATCAAACCGTCGGCAAAAAGCCCATCAACCAAAGCTAGCGGTTCCGGCTTAAATGATACCAGCGGGCATCGCAAAAAAGATTCAGCACATCCCCCAAAATTACTCTCCCAGCCGACCTACGATTAACTGGGATAGCCCTCAAATCCTCACCAAACTCCCCGCCGAACCCCTTGAAAACCTAACGGGAATTTACCAAGCCGATTCTTCACTTATAATCATAGGAATTACTTATAAAGTATTACAAAATAATTGTTTTCTATTATCCGACGAAGCCATCCCGCTCAATATTGAAGTTTTTTGCAAGGATCAACCTACCCATCAAGATCGTCCAAACTTACATGGGCAATTTCGTCCTGGCAACGTGACCGAATGGAGAACGTTGCAAAAAAACTGCTTGACAAGTAATTTTATTATGTCGCCGGAGCGGTAAATGCGGGCCCCCAAAAAAGATCGCCGTTCGTCGATGCGGGGTGGCCGCCAGCCTCGAAAATCAGGCGGCAATGGCCTTGATCCGGGCCGACAGGCGCGACAGCTTGCGGGCGATTTGATTGCGGTGAAATATCCTATTGCGGGCGGCGCGCATCATTTCCGGCTGGGCTTCGCGGAAAGCCGCGGCGGCCAGTTCCTTGTCGCCGCTGGCGATGGCTGCCTCCACCTTTTTGATGAATAAGCGGACGCGGCTGCGGCGGATGCCGTTGGCCCGTGTGCGACGCTTAATCTGGCGAATGCTTTTCTTCGCTGATGCGTGAGTGGCCATCGATCAAATCTTGTTCAAGTGCCGATCCACCCCCGCCACGCCTTTGCAACACCAAGGCGGCGAACGGACCGGCAAGGAAGGGCGGCTTATATCGCCGCCGCCGGTTGCCGTCAACCCCGAGGCGCGAAAGGGTTCATCGGCCCGGACGTTCGGTTCCGGTTTGGCCTATTTGTCGGTGAATTTGGGCTGGCGCTTTTCGGTTCCGCGTGAATCGGAGATACACGTCTCCGTAGTAGGTGTAGGCAAGAAAAGTTGGGTCGCCCTTTTCGTAGAACAAGCGGCGGGACTCCCGCGGAGCTGCCGCAATCGACGCCCGACCGCTGTATGTTAGTTTCCGCTCCAGTACCGTGTAAAAGCGCTCCGCAAATTCGGCAGCCGCCCTGTCGACCAGGGGCCACATGCCCCCGATATAGCCACTCGCGCCTAACTCGAGCACCGCCGGCGCCCAACCTTCCACAAAATTCGCCACCGACTGAGCCTGACCCACGTCACATGCGTTGAAGAAATAGAACGGGTAGCCTCGCGATGGACTTGTCGACAGGCCGCTAAGTGCCCATCGGGGCGATCAATTGATTGGCCACCCGTCTTCTCGCCAAAAGCGGCTATCAGACAACCGTAATATTGTCTGATCCACGCCTCACCTATAAGCGACCCGTCGCGAAAGTCGCGTTCCGAGGCCCGGTCGCGCCGCCAAACCGTCCAACAATGTGGGACCACCTCGAACCAAAATTACCGGGTCGCCGGTTTCCGTTGATCCTGGCACGGCTTGAAGACAGGTCTGCGCATGGCACGGTGGGTAAGCAACCTGCGCGCAACGAACCCGTGCCCGGCGGCGTTCCAGTGGATATCGAACGGGATGAAAAATCGGCTCAACACATCGGCGGGAGAACCAGCGTCGAGGAAAGCCGGGAACAAGTCGACGAAACCCACATTATTTTTTTTCGCCCAATCGCGCCATGCGACAACTTGGATGGAGTCGCGATCGTTCTCGAACATTTGGGCTGGCCAAGGGTAAACGGTGAGGGTGAGCCGCACTTGGTGCCGGCGCAGCAGTTGGACGAGGCGGTCCATGCGGCGCTTTGATTTTTCGAGTCCACGCGCTCCGTAGGCCTGCCAGGCCCGTGGATCGTGGGTCCACAGGCCCCGCCACTGGTCGGTCGCGCGCCTAATTCGAGCGGCGGCATCATCGAGCAACAGTTCTTCGGCGTCCGGACCCGCATGTCTCGGCCAGTAGGTCCGCACGTAGTCGCCAATGGTATAGCCCAGCTTAACGGTCATCGAGTTGTCGCGGAACCAGTGTCGGAAACGGCGGAACGGCGTGCTCTTGCGTCGAGCATTCAGATTGATGACTTGGTCGTTGACGTCGAGATCATACCAGTTCGCCTCGTCCTCAATATCGGAAATGTCAAGAAATGCCACGACCTCGTCGACCCGCAGGCCCAGGGTCTCGATAAGATATTTGAGCTTTCGGTAGTAAATCGTTGGCGAGTAGGACACCACTGCCGCGTTAAGTACCTCGACGTTGCAGGCGCCGAGCACGGCGCCAACGCGGCCGACGAATGTGTCCTCGTAGGCGATACCGATACCCTCGGCGAAGGAGTCTCCGATAAACAGGATGCGGTAGCGGTCGCTTCCTAGCGATACCCGGCGGGCTTCATGGTCCTTGAACCCCAGCGAGTTGGTGACCAGCCGATATCGGTCATTCCCCCAACGTACGTCAGCGGAGATGTTGCGGTTGAGATCGTGGTCATAGACCGCCGAGCGGACGCGGGTGTCGTAAATCTGGTCAAGGTTCGCCCAAAAAGAGCAATAACGACTGCAAACCTGGCTCGCCAAGATGTCCATGAAAAAGGTAACGGCGAGAACCAGTAGTGCCGTCCTTGCCGCCCGCATTGCCCGTCGCACAGGATGCTCCAACTAATATTCCGGCCGGTTTTTTCGAAGCGCTTTTGGCGCATGAGATCGGTTAAACGCTAACAATGCGATAGGCAACAACGAAGTCCATGCAGGCGCCATGCATGCCGAGCCGGCCGGAGTACCGATCGCCTCCGCGCTTTCCTTGTTTGCCTCGTCACTGGTAGTGGCCTGTATCACCAATAATGCGCCTGGGGCGGAGCTATAACCGAATCTTGTGTATGGCGTTGAAATGAAGGCGGCGTATTCTGGCGATTGTTGATGTCACCACTTGAACTAAGCCAAGGAAGAGTACGCCATGAAAGAGAATACCGATCTTGCCTTTCGGAACCCAGCCGATTTTAGGATTAATTCAGTGACAGCATACTAATTTCCCGTTTCCTCCGTCCCCATTTCGCCAAGGGCCGCCGCCGCCGACAGCTGTCCCCCGACTGCGGATACAAGCCACGGATAAACACGGATAAACACGGATCGGGATCATCATGATACCAGGCGTTTGATTTCGACCTTCGGCCTTAAGCGCGTCGCGCCCTTCCTTATTCGTGTTCATCGGTGTGCATCCGTGGTCAATCCCCACCCACCGTCATGTTTGCGTGGTTAATTCGGTGACAGCATACTAATTTCCCATTTCCTCCGTGCCCATTTCGCCAAGCGGCGCCGCCTCCGCCGGCAGCCGGCAGGTGACGGTGGTTCCCTTGCCGGCCGCCGATTTCACCTCGACCCGGCCGCCGTGCAGCTCGATGAAGCGCTTGACCAGCGGCAGGCCCAAGCCGGCACCGCCCGCACGCGAGGCCGAATCCTGGGGCTTGGTGGTGGCGCCGCCACGCTCGAAGGTTTCGAATACCCTTTGCCGATCCCTTTCCGGAATGCCGATGCCGGTATCGGCGACGATGAGCAGAACCTCGCCTCCTTGCCGCGCCGCCCGCAAACGGACGTGGCCGCGCGGCGGCGTGAACTCGATGGCGTTGCCAAGCAAGTTGAAGAGAACCTGTTTCAGGCGCTTCTCGTCGGCGACCAGCCAGCCGATGTCGGGCGGGCAGTCGAAATCCACTTTCAGGGACTTGCGCCGCGCCCGTTCGCGGATCAGTCCGAGGACCGAAGCCAGCATGCAATGAAGGTCCACCGTGTCGAGCTCCAGCGTCATCATCCCGGCCTCGATGGTGGCGAGGTCGAGAATGTCCTCGATGATCGACATCAAGCCTTGCGAGGCCTCGAGGATGCCGCGGCTGTATTCGTTCTGGCGCTTGTTGAGCTTGCCGAAATGATCGCCGCAAAGCACGTCGGCGAAACCGATGATGGAGGTCAATGGCGTACGCACCTCGTAGGAGACGTTGGCGATGAATTCGGACTTCAGGCGCCCGGCCTCTTCGAGAGCCTCGGCCCTTTGCCGCAACGCCACCTCCACCCGGGCGCCGTCGGTAACGTCCAGGTAGCTCAACAGGACCGCTCCGTCCGGCAAGGGAACGTTGGCGTAATCGACAACCGAGCCGTCGCTCCTCGGCAACCGCCCGGAACTGGGCTGGCGGCCGATCAGCCGGGCGACGATCCTGTTTTTGTGGGCTGGCCAGTCGTCGACGGCGGCCAGCAACGGCCGCATCGTCTCGACGACGTTGGTCATGTGCGGCTCGCCCGATAAATCCTCTTCGCGCAAATTCCACAGCTTGGCGAAAACGGGATTGGCGAGTTTCAAGCGGCCGTCGCCGCCAAAAACGGCGACGCCTTCGTAGAGGTTGTCCAGGGTCTCGCCCTGAACGGCGATGAGCGAGTTGTAGGACCGCTCGAGGGCCAAGCGCTTGGAGACGTCTTCGTAGGAAAAAACCAGGCCGCCCCCCGGCCCGTGAGGGCCGACAACGGCGCGAAGCGTGCCGCCGTCGGGAAGGTGGATCAAGGATTGCGCCGGTTCGGTAAGGGTTTTGAACCGAGCCAGTTGTTGTTCCTTGAAGGCGCGGAAATCGGTGACTTCCGGCAGACGCCTCTGTTCGCGCAGGCGGTCGAGGATCTCTCCCAATGTCGGTTTCGCCGCCAGCCAGCCCGCGTCCAGGCCCCACAACTCGGCGTAAGAGCGGTTGCAGAAGCTCAAGCCGCCATCGGCGTCGAAAACGGCGATGCCGACGGCCAAGGTGTCGAGCACCCGATCCCGCCCCTGAACGTCACGGCTGTCGTCCTCTTGCATCCGTTCACGGCGCGAATGTTCGAGTGCGAACCCCAGGCTTCCGGTCCAGCCTTCGACGGGAGTTTCGGTCACTTCCAGCAGGCGCGCCTCTTCGCCCGGTCCCGGGAGACGGCTCTCGGACAGCGGCTTTCCTTCCGCCTTGGCGCGGGCGGCGA
Source organism: Rhodospirillaceae bacterium (assembly GCA_013349695.1). Taxonomy (GTDB): domain Bacteria; phylum Pseudomonadota; class Alphaproteobacteria; order Rhodospirillales; family 2-02-FULL-58-16. The sequence continues at coordinate 2,738 of DUZD01000026.1, read as the reverse complement.
GGCCGCTCGCCGGTTCGGCGACGGCTTGGCCTTCACAGGCGCGGTTGGTGAAGACAAGCTCCAGGTCGGCGCCGCGCAGCCAGACGGGCAGAGGCAGGGCGTCGAGGAGGGCGCGAAAATGGTCGCCGTCGTTTCCATCGGCGGCGCCGTCGGTTTGGTCTTCCGCGCCCAAGCGCATCCACAAGAGATCGGCCAGGGGGCGGCCGTCGGGATGGCAAGCGCGGACCCCGACGATCCGCATCATCCGCCGGCCGCCGGCGACGGCCGCCGGCAACAGCAGATCGAACCCGCCGCCGTCGCGGCGCAGAAACTCGACGGCCCGGTCCAGGTCCGCCGCCGCTTGGTCCCGGAAACGGCCGCGGATGTCGGGGTAACGGGAATCGGTCCCGGCCGCCAGGTCGAGGAGAACGGCGAGACGGCGCGAACAGGTCTCGCCGCCGTCTCGATGATCCCAGAGGAAAAGCCCGTCGGGCGCCGCCGCCAGGATTTCTCGCCGCAACGCCGCCTCGCCGGCGAGATAGCGGCGCTCGCCTTCCGCCGCCCGCAGCCGCCGCCACAGCCACAGCGCCAGCGGCGCCATTGTCGCCGCGCCAAGAACGAAGGCAACGGCGACGCCCATGTCAAAATCCGTGAGCACCGGCGAATTTTATGCGCGAAGGGGTGCTCCCGTCGAGGGAGACGATATCCATGTGGTGAAATCACGATGGAGGCGCTCAAAAAAGCGAGCGGTCCGTTTCCCCACGGGACGGGACGCCTGCCCCGCCGTCAGTAGCGGTAGTAGTCGGGCTTGAAGGGGCCGTCCTGGGTTACGCCGATGTATTCGGCCTGCTTCGGGTTCAGTTTGGTCAGACGGGCGCCCAGCTTGCCCAAATGCAAGGCCGCCACCTTTTCGTCCAAATCCTTGGGCAACTGGTAGACCTTTTTTTGGTATTTGCCGGGATTACTCCACAGCTCGATCTGAGCCAATACCTGGTTGGTGAACGAGGCCGACATGACGAAACTGGGATGACCGGTGGCGCAGCCGAGATTGACCAGCCGGCCCTCGGCAAGAAGGATCAGGCGCTTGCCGTCGGGAAATTCGATTTCATCGACCTGCGGCTTGACGTTGTGCCATTTGAAGTTGCGCAAGGCTTCAACCTGAATCTCGGAATCGAAGTGGCCGATGTTGCAGACGATGGCCCGATCCTTCATCCGGCGCATATGGTCGAGGGTAATGACGTCGACGTTACCGGTGGCGGTGACGAAGATATCGCCCCGAGACGCGGCCTCGTCCATGGTCACCACCTCGAAGCCCTCCATGGATGCCTGCAGGGCGCAGATGGGATCGATCTCGGTGATCATCACCCGCGCCCCCTGGCCGCCAAGAGACTTCGCCGATCCCTTGCCGACGTCGCCATAGCCGCAAACGACGGCGATCTTGCCGGCCAGCATCACGTCGGTGGCGCGTTTGATGCCGTCGACAAGGCTCTCGCGGCAGCCGTAGAGGTTGTCGAACTTGGATTTGGTCACCGAATCGTTGACGTTGAAGGCCGGCGCCTTGAGCGTGCCTTCCCTGGCCATTTCGTAAAGGCGATGGACGCCGGTTGTGGTCTCCTCCGAGATGCCGCGCAGGTCGGCCACCAGCGCCGCATGCTTTTGGTGCAAGATGGCGGTGAGATCTCCGCCGTCGTCCAGAACCATGTTCGGACGCCAGCCGTCCCGCCCATTGATGGTCTGGTCGATGGACCACCAAAACTCTTCCTCGGTTTCGCCCTTCCAGGCGAAAACGGGGATGGCTTGGGCGGCGATGGCGGCGGCGGCATGATCCTGGGTCGAGAAAATGTTGCACGAACTCCAGCGAACTTCGGCCCCCAGCTGGAGCAGGGTCTCGATGAGCACCGCCGTTTGGATCGTCATGTGCAGGCAGCCGGCGATGCGCGCCCCGCGCAACGGTTGTTGACCGGCGTATTCCTCGCGCAACGCCATCAGACCCGGCATTTCGGTCTCGGCGATGGCGATTTCCTTGCGTCCCCAATCGGCCAGCGATATGTCGGCGACCTTGAAGTCGGCAAAAGAGTTCATCGAGGCTTTCTCCTAGTACTCAGCGGCGGGGGGGGTCGGGGGGGTCTTAGCAGCCGCGAGTTCCATCCGCAAGGTTGAAAAGTCCGGCGCTCACGCCAAGGCGTTGAAGTCATCCAGCAACATGGCGATGCGGCCGGAATCCATTTGGTCCATGATGATCTGGGCGCGGCGGTTGGCGGCGACCAGGTCCATCTCGCGGATGCGCTGCTTGACCCGGGGAATATTCGCGGGAATCATCGAAAGCTCCCGAAAGCCAAGGCCCAGAAGGAGGGCCGTATAGCGGGGATCGCCCGCCATCTCACCACAGATGGAGACAGGGATGCGGGCGCGAAGGGCGGCTTCGGCCGAGAACTGAATCAGACGCAATACCGCCGGGTGCAGGGGGTCGTAAAGGTACGCAACATGTTCGTCGCCGCGGTCGATGGCCAGCGTGTACATGGTAAGATCGTTCGACCCGATGGCGAAAAAATCGCTGACCTGGGCCAGGGCGTCGGCCGAAAGCGCCGCCCCCGGAATCTCGATCATGGTACCGACGGGCGGTAGGGGGTCGGCGATGGCGATGCTCCGGCACTTCAGGTTTTCAGCCACCCGATGAAGGATGTCACGGGCCTGGCGGACTTCCGAAACGGAGGAGACCATGGGCAGCAGAATGCGTATTTTTCCATGCGCGCCGGCCC